>JBJMQN010000081.1:0-6016 GCA_045802665.1 Myxococcaceae bacterium
CGAGAGCCGGGCGCGGCTGTTCCTGGCCATCCTGCAGGCGGTCCGCTACGCGCACGCCCACGGCATCATCCACCGCGATCTCAAGCCGTCCAACGTGATGGTGGACGAGGACCGGCTGGTGAGGCTGATGGACTTCGGCCTCGCCAAGTTCCTCGCCGACGACGCGGCGGTGACCGCGGATGGGCGCCTCGTGGGGACGTTCCGCTACATGGCGCCGGAGCAGATCCTCGGCGAGCCGCTGGATGGCCGGAGCGATCTCTACTCGCTGGGCGTGATCCTCTACGAGCTGCTCACGGGCCGTCCGCCGTTCGACGCGAAGACCCCGTACGAACTCTGGCAGAAGGTGCTGGAGACGGAGCCCACGCCGGTGAGCGCGATCAACCCGCGCATCGATCTGCAGCTCGTGCGAGTGGCGCACAGGCTCATCCGCAAAGAGCCTGACCAGCGGTACCAGACCGCCGAAGAGGTCTACGAGGCGCTCTCGGAGTGAGCACCGAGATCCGGGAGCTGGTGGTCGCCGCCGATCAGGCGGGCAAACGCGTCGATCTCTTCGTGAAGGACGCGCTTTCTCTCTCGCGCGCGGTCGTGAAGCAGCTCTTCGACGACGGCAAGGTCCGGGTGAACGGCCGGATCGCGAAGAAAGGCAGCTCGGTCGAGAGCGGGCAGAACGTGCGCGTGGAGGTGGAGACGCACGAACGGACCGCGACGCCGGACACGAGCTTCCAGCTGGAAGTGCTGCACGAGGACGACGACCTGCTCTTCGTCAACAAGCCCGCGCACAGGCCCTCGCATCCGCTGAAGCCGGGCGAGACCGGAACCGTGGCGAACGCGATCGTCGCGATGCGCCCCGAATGCGGGCAGGCCGCCGAAGATCCGCGCGAAGGCGGGCTGTGCCACAGACTGGATGTGGAGACGTCTGGCGTGCTGCTCGCGGCGAAGAATCGAGCGGCGTGGGACGCGATGCGCAAAGCCTTCAGCGAACGAGGCGGCGTGGACAAGCGGTACTGGGCGCTGGTGACGGGGCCGATCGCGGACGACGGAGAGATTGAGCTCCCGCTGCGCCATCACGCGAGACACTCAGATCGCGTGGAGCCGGCGGCGGAGGGCGGCCCCGGCGCGCGCGAGGCGTATTCGGAGTTCAAGGTGCTCGCGCGGGAGGGAGAACGGTCGCTCGTGGAGGTGCGAATTCACACCGGCGTGCTGCACCAGGTGCGAGCGCATCTGGCCGCGATTGGAGCGCCGCTCGTCGGAGATGCGCTGTACGGCGGGAAGGAGTGGCCGGGGCTCACGAGGTTTTTCCTTCACGCGAGATCGCTCGAGGTGACGCATCCGGTCTCGGGTCAGCGCGTGAAGGTGGAAGCGCCGCTGCCCGACGAGCTCAAGCGGGTTCTCGCCGAAGCGCGAATCGAGCTCCGCTGAGGCTCGAGGCAAGCCACGCGGAAGCATGGAGCCCGTCCCCATCGCCCTTCGCATGGGTCGCGTCTGAACTATCCTCTGGGTCGCTTTGAGCACTTCGCGCGCCATCATCCACGTCGACATGGACGCGTTCTACGCGTCGGTCGAGCAGCGCGATAACCCCGAGCTGCGCGGCAAGCCGGTGATCGTCGGCGGGCACCCCACTCGCGGCGTCGTCCTCGCTGCGAGCTACGAGGTGCGGCCCTTCGGCGTGCGCAGCGCGATGCCGATGTCGCGGGCCGTGAAGCAGGCGCCGCACGCGATCGTGGTCAAGCCGCGCTTCCACGCGTACGCCGAGGCCTCCGAGCATTTCTTCTCCATCTTCGAGACGATCACGCCGCTCATCGAGCCGCTCTCGCTGGATGAGGCATTTCTCGATGTCACCGCAAGCCAGAAGCTCTTCGGCGAGCCGGGCGACATCGCTCGGCACATCCGCCGGAGAATTTTCGAGGAGACGAAGCTCCCCGCCTCCGCGGGCATCGCGCCCGTGAAGTTCGTCGCGAAGATCGCCTCCGACTACGGCAAGCCCAACGGACAGAAAGAAGTCCGAGCGGAAGAGGTCGTCCCCTTCCTCGCGCAGCTCCCCGTCGGACGACTCTGGGGCGTGGGGCCGAAGAGCGAAGAGACCCTCAAATCGTTGGGGCTCAAAACGATTGGCGATGTCGCGGCGAAGTCGTCCGAATGGCTCGTCAGAAAGCTGGGCGACTCCGGCAAGCATCTCTGGGAGCTGTCGCACGGCATCGACGATCGAGCGGTCATTCCCGATCGCGAAGCCAAGAGCATCGGCGCGGAGGACACGTTCGAGGAGGATCTCTCCGGCGCGGAGGCGCTCCGGCCGCACGTGCACTCTCAGGCGCTGCGTGTCGCCAGGCGCTTGCGTCGCTCCGGCGTCAAGACGCGCGTCGTGCAGCTCAAGCTCAAGTTCGCGGACTTCACGCTCATCACAAGGCGCGTGACGCTGAACACGCCCACCGACGACGGACAGGAAGTCTACCGGGCCGCGGAGGCGCTGCTGCTCAAGGCGCACGAAGGAAAGCCGGTGCGCCTCACGGGCGTCTCAGCACAGGACCTCGGCGGTGAGGCGCCGCAGCTCGCGCTCTTCACCGAGGGACCCAAGCCGCGCGATCGGCTGAACAAGGCGCTCGACAAGATCGCGGAGAAGTTCGGGACGAAGGCGATCACCACCGCGGATCTCGCCAGCGAGCGGGAGATCGACGACGAGCTGGATGAGGCGCGAAGGCAGGTGGGCGCGCCGCGGATGGATACGCGCGAGAGCTGATGCGCGAGCTCATCGCGTTGCGGCGTCGTCGCGCTCGCTCGTGATCGGGCTCGATGACTGTCGCTGGGTTCGCCGTCTGGGTACCGCGGGTCAACCGCGTCCCCTCTACCTCTTCAACTTCGCCCGAACCGCTTCCTGTCCCAGCTCTGCGTGGACGATCGGGTTCAAGCCCGGACTAGAGCTTCTTCGCCTTCGCGCACGCGTCGGTCTTTCCGAGATCGCACGCGCGGTTGTACAGCTCCTTCGCCTTCTCCTTGTCGAGCGGCGCGCCGTAGCCCGTCTCGTAGAGCTGCGCGAGGTTGCTGCAGGAGTACTCCTGATCCATGTCGCAGGCCTGCTCGTAGAACTGCTTGGCCTTGTAGTAGTCCTGCTTGGTCCCGATGCCGGACTGGAACGCTCGGCCGAGGTTGTTGCAGCCGTCCTTGTGGTCCCCTTCGCAGCTCTTCTTGTACGCCGCGAACGCAGCCGACGCGTCCTTGCGCATGCCCTTGCCGTACTCGGCCATCCAGCCGTAGTTGCTGCAGCCGAGCGGAGAGCCCTTGTCGCAAGCCATCTTGTAGAACGTCGCTGCCTGGTGATCGTCCGCCTTCACGCCCTTGCCGTTCTGGTACGTCCAGCCGAGGTTCACGCAGCCATCCAGCGAGCCGCCGCTGCACGCGCGCTGGTAGTAGGTCAGGACTTCCTTCGAGGTCAGCACCTCGGGGGAGCCGTTCTGCGCGAGCCACGCGAGGTTGTTGCAGGCCTCGGCGTTGTCCTGATTGCACGCCCACACGTACAGCTCTTTGGCCTTTTGTACGTCCTTGCGCGTGCCCGTTCCGTGCGCGTACAGGATCCCGAGGTTCTTGCACCCCAGCGGGCTCTTGAGATCGCACGCCTTCTTGTAGTTGTCGAAGGCGCGGCGCTCGTCCTTGTCGACGCCGCGGGAGTTCTCGTAGCACCAGCCGAGGTTGATGCAGCCGTCCGCGTACCCGCCCTCGCAGGACTGGCGGAACAGCGCCACGGCCTTCACGTCATCGAGCGGCGCGCCGCGTCCGTACTGCAGCAGGTAGCCCGCATCGTTGCACCCCTGCGCGTAGCCGCCGTCGCACGCCTTCTTGTAGAGCTGGAGCGCCTTGCGGTCGTCCTTCGCCACGCCGTGGCCGTTCGCGTACAGGATGCCGAGGTTGCTGCAGCCGTGCATGCTGCCGAGTTCGCACGCTCGGCCGTAGTACTTCACGCCCGCTTCGTAATCCTGCGGCGTGCCGCGGCCGTTCTCGCTCACCCAGCCGAGGTTGATGCAGCCGTCCGCGAAGTCGTCGTTGCACGCGCGCTTGAAGAGCGCGAACGCCTTGCGATCGTCCAGCTTCACTCCCTCGCCGTGCTGGTACATCCAGCCGGAGTCGTTGCACGCGCGCGGCAGGTCCTCTTCGCACGCCTCTGAGTAGAGCGCGGCGGCCTTCGCGGTGTCCTTCGGCAGGCCCTTTCCGTACTGGTAGAGGAGGCCCAGGTTCCGGCAGCCGTGCGGCGAGTGCAGATCGCAGCCGCGCTTGTAGAGGGCGGCGGCCATCGCGAGATCCTGCTCGGCCCCGGGGCCCTGCTCGTACGCGAGACCCGCGTTCACGCAGGAATCGCCGTTGTCGCGTTCGCAGTCCTTGCGGTAGCTGTGCACCGTGCCGCTCTCGCCGCCGCGCTTCTGGCGGAAGTCCGGCAGCGGGCCCTTGTGGACCGGGATCTTGCTGTTGTCGCTGTCCATGTCGGGATCGAACGAGCCGGCGTTGCCGCTGTCGTCGTCCGTCTTGTCCGCGACGGCGCCGTCATCCGAATCGTCCTCGCCCTTCAGCGCGAGACCGCCCACGACCCCGCCCACTGCCTGATCGCCGACGCCGTACGCGTCGTCGTCCTCCGGAGGCGGCTCTTCCTTGCCGCTCTTGCCCACGACGGTGGGGAGGCGATCGCCGTTGAAGAGCGGCGCGTCCTGCCCCGGCTGATCCACGAGCACCACGGTGCCGAGCTCGCCCAGCTGCGCGACCGGCTGCTGCTCCTTGCCTTTGCCCTTGCTGTCCGCGGCGACTTTGGTCTTCACGTAGAGCGTGAGCTCGGAGAGCGTCACCTTCGTGTCCGCGTCCTTGTCCGCCGAGCCGCGGAGGCCGTTCAGCACCGCCACGGTAAACAGGCCGAGCCCGTCGTTGTAGAGCGGATCTTCAGCGGTGGTCGCGGTGAGCAGCGCGACGCCGGCGGGAGCTGCGGCCGCGTTCGCCTTGCCGCCCTTCCCGCCCACGGTCCGGGCGCCCTGGCCCGAGAACCCCGCGTCCACGAACACCAGCTTCTCGCTCCCAGGCAGCGCCGCGATGGACGCGAGCAGCTGATCCAGCGCGAGCGACTTCTTCTCCAGCTCCGCGGGCGTCGCGCCATCCAGCACGAGCAGCGGACGGCCGGAGCTCGTCGCCGCGCCGTGGCCGGCGAAGTAGACGATGATCGAGCTGTCCGGCTTGGCGACGACCTTCGCCCAGGTGAGCGCGTCCTGCAGATCCGCAGCGGTGGCGCCGTCATCGGTGAGCAGCTTCACGCGCGGCTTCGAGATGCCCAGCGTCTTCTCTGCGAAGAGTGCGAAGGCCTGAGCGTCCGCGCTCGCGCCGGGCGCGGAGGGGATGCCGCCGGAGTAGTGATCGATGCCGACCACGATCGCGACGCCGTCCTTGCGGTGCGAACGGGAGATGACGGGCCGCGGAACGGCGGCCGCAGCGACAGCGGGAATCAGCGCGAGCAAGCACAGCGAGCGGTGAAACAAGAGGGCCTCCCCTGGAAACGGCGGCGCAATGTACCCGCACCGGGCCGCCGAACGAAACGCGACGGTCGCTTGCGAAGCAGGCGAGCGCTACTCGATGGGGTAGCTCGTCTGAACGTCCGCGGGCACGTCATTCGCGCGGACGATCTTCGAATACACGTCGCCGGCAGGCCGCATCGTCCGCGCCTTCTGCGCGTCGTCTTTGTCCACGGCGTAGAGCCCCATCCGGACGTTCATCCCGTGGTTCCACTCGTAGTTGTCCATCAGCGTCCAGTAGAAGTAGCCGCGGACGTCCGCGCCGTCGTGCCGGGCCTTCTTGAGCCATTGCACGTGACGGGCGAGGTAGCTCGGCGCGAGATTTTCCGGGCCCGTGTCCGCGCTGCCGTTCTCCGTGATGATCGACGGGATGCCGTAGCGATCCTTCACGAACATCGCCATCTCGTAGAGGCCCTTCGGGTAGTCCTCCCAGACTTCGATCTTGAACGGATCGAAGGTCGTATACGGGGACCTCGTGGGGA
>JBJMQN010000082.1:0-11539 GCA_045802665.1 Myxococcaceae bacterium
ACGTGTCTGGCGACTTCTTCTCCGCGGGCTTGGCCGTCATGGGCGTGGGGTTCGAGGGAGCAGCGCCTGCCAGCAGCACCGCGGCGACGAGGACAAGGGGGACAGGGGTTCGTTTGAGCATAGAAATGACGAAGGGCCCGACTCCCTACTCGGAAGCCGGACCCTCTTTCACCTGCGAAGTGCAGGAACGACTACGCGGCGCGCACGTTCTGCGCCTGCAGGCCCTTCGGACCGCGCGTGACTTCGAAGGTCACCTTCTGACCCTCAGCCAGCGTGCGGAAGCCGTCCATGTTGATCGCGGAGTGGTGGCAGAAAACGTCCTCGCCACCGCCGTCCTGCGTGATGAACCCAAAGCCCTTCGCGTCGTTGAACCACTTCACGGTACCAGTCGCCATTCGATTTACTTTCCTTCTTGCTACGTGCGGTACGTCGATCGTCCGCCGGTTCCCCCAGAAGCCTGGCGAAACGGCGCGCACCCTAAGCGAAAGGTGAAAGTGGAAGCAACACACCCACTGACAATTTCCTACAAATGGTGACGCAGTGCGCTACCAGCCGCAGGTCTTGCCCTTGTTCTGCTCCTTTAGCCAGGCCTGGAGCGGAGCGAAGTAGTCGAGGATCGCCGTCGCATCCATCTCCTTCTCGCCGGTGAGCGCGTTCAAAGCCTCCGGCCACGGCCTGGAAGCGCCCATCGCGAGCATCTTCTGGAGCTTCGCGCCGGCGGCCTTGTTTCCGTAGATCGAGCACTCGTGGAGCGGGCCCTTGAAGCCGGCCGCTTTGCACATCGCCCGGTGGAACTGGAACTGGAGGATGAACGAGAGGAAGTAGCGCGTGTACGGGACGTTCGCGGGGATGTGGTACTTCGCGCCCGGATCGAAGTCCTCCGCCGCGCGAGCGATGGGCGCGTCCACGCCCTGATACTTCCGGCGGAGCTCCCACCAGGCCTTGTTGTAGTCGGCGGGCTTCGTCTTTCCGGAGAAGACGTCCCAGCGCCATTGGTCAATGAGCTTGCCGAAGGGGAGGAACGCGATCTTCTCCAGCGCTCGGTGCATCTGGATGTTGATGAGGTTCTTGTCGTTCTTCGGGATGTCGCCGGAGAGCAGGCCGACCTTCTTGTAGTACTCGGGCGTGACGGAGAGCGCGATCGCATCGCCAATCGCCTCGTGGAAGCCGTCGTTCGCGCCGGACTGATAGAGGACCGGGAGCGTGTAGTAGTTGTTGAAGTAGTAGTCGTGCCCGAGCTCGTGGTGGATCGTGACGAGATCCTCCTCGGTGGGCTTGATGCACATCTTGATGCGGAGGTCGTTGCTGAACGTCACGTCCCAGGCTGAGGCGTGGCAGACCACTTCGCGGTCCTTCGGCTTCACGAACATCGACCGCTCCCAGAACGTCTGCGGGAGCTTGTTGAGGCCGAGCGAGACGAAGAAGCCCTCACCGAGCTTCACCATCCGGAGGGGATCCCACTTCTGCTGCTCGAGCGCCGCGTCGACGTTCAGGCTGGTCTGTCCGGGGAACGGCTCGACGACGTCGTAGATGTTGCTCCACTCCTGCGCCCACATGTTGCCGAGCAGGTGCGCGGGAATCGGCTTTCCGTCCGGGACCTTCTCCTTGCCGTACTTCTCCTGCAGCTTGCCGCGGACGTAGCAGTGGAGGTCGTCGTAGAGCGGTTTGACCTGCTGCCAGAGCCGGTCCGTCTCCTTCTCGAACTGGTCCGGGGTCATGTCGTAGCCCGCTCGCCAGAGCTGGCCGAGGTCCGCGAAGTCGATCTCCTTCGCGCCTTCGTTCGAGAGCTCCACGAGGCGCTGGTAGAGCGGCTTCATCGGGCGGGAGATGGTGTGCCAGCCGCTCCACGCGTCGAGCAGCTCGTCGTAGTTGCGGCTCTTCGCCATGGTCTCGGACAGCTGCTCCAGGTCGCGGCAGTTCTTGCCATCCTTCCCGCACCACTTGCCCTTGCCGTACATGCCCTCGAGCTTCGCGGCGATGGAGGCGAGCTCCGCGCGCTTCTTCTCATCCGACGGCGCGGGTAGCGGCGAGGCGATCCGGAGCAGATAGAGGAAGCGCTGGGTGTCCTTGTCGAGGCCCTGAAGGTCCTTGTAGCGGAGCGAGTCCTTGATGCTCTCGGACAGGTACGCCATCACCGCTTCGTTCGCCCACGCGGCGTTCTGCTCGGTGTCGTCGGTGATGTACGTGTTCTTGATCCAGTCCGCGGTGGACGAGCGGACCCAGAGCTTCTTGAGATCGTCGTTCACCTTGTTCGTGAACGCCTTGGCGTCCGCGGCGGTGGCCGGCTTGTCGGACTGCATCGCGGTCTTGTCCGCGGGAGGGGACTTCTTCGCCGGCGCCTGCGCGTACGCGACAGAGGCCAGGAGGAGGATGGCAATGAGTCGTTTGATCATGGCGGCCGTCGGTTAGTTCGTGGGCCGCTCGTTGTCCACGACTTCGTTTGCCTTCGAGGGCGTGAAGGTTTTCCAGAGCGTCGCGGCGAGGATCACGGCGCCTCCCATGATCGCGAATTTCCCCGGGCGCTCTCCTGCGGCGAAGAACGTCCAGACCGGGTTGAGGACCGGCTCGAGGAGAATCAGGAGCGAGGCCTCCACCGCGGGCACGTGCGTGACCCCCTTCGCGAAGAGCGCGTACGGAATGCCGAGCTGGAAGATTCCGAGGAAGAGGACGAGCCCGAAGTCGAGACTCGTTGGTGAGGGGCCTTTGAAGATGAATGGCAGAGTGACGGCGGCGGCGATCAGATTTCCCCAGGCAGTCGCCGCAGCGCCCTCTGATTTCACGAGCCGGAGGCCGACGATACAGAGCGAGAACGCGACGCCCGACGCGAGGGCGATCAGGTTCCCGGTCACCTGGCTCGGCGTGAGCTGATCGAGGAAGAAGAGCGCGAGCCCTCCGAGAAACACGGGCACGGCGAGCAGCTCACTCTTCGACGCGCGCTCTTTCAGAATCAGCGGGCTCCAGAGCAGCACCCAGAGGGGCGCGGTGTCCTGCAGGAAGATCGCGTTCGCGGACGTCGTGGCCTTGGTCGCGATCACGAACAGCACCACGGTCGCGGCGTAGGCGAGGCCGACGAGGAAGATGCGCAGCGTGGGCCGGATGCGCGCTTCCTTGAACGCGAGGAAGAGGACGAGCCCCGCCACCAGCGATCTCGCGAAGGCGATCTGCACGCCGTTCAGAGAGCAGTTCTTGATCGCGGCGCCGGACGTGGACCACAGCAGCGCGGCGGCGAGCAGATAGAGGCGATAGCGCAAGGCGCGCGGGACCGTAGCGCAGCAGCGGTTCGTTTCGGGGTACCGTGCAAGACGAGATGTCGGGGAATCTCAGTGGAAATCGCGTGCTGCGCATCTATGGCGACGGCACGTTCGCGGAGTTTCCGTTGCCCGCCGCTGGCAGCGTGGTGATCGGCCGCGACGAGGGCGCGGACGTTCAGCTCGACGATAGATCCGCTTCGAGAACCCACGCACGGATCCTCTGCGGCGAGCGGCTGGAGATTGAGGATCTCGGCGCGCAGAACGGGACGAAGCTCGGCGACCGGAAGCTCGTCGCGGGCAGACGCGAGATGTTGAAGCCCGGAGTGGTGATCGAGATCGGCTCGACGCTGCTTCTGGTGCAGCCGGCGGATGCGCCGAAGCGGTCCGCTCGAATCTGGCAGTTTGGTCACTTCGTCGCGCTCGTCGATGAGCGGGTGGAGCGCGGAGAGTCGGTGACGCTCGCTCGGGTGCCGGTGCCGTTGGGCGTGCGGGATCGGGTGCTGAGCGCGGCGCTGCTGGAGGTGCTCGGGGAACGGGACGTCGCGGGCTGGTACGGGCCGGGCGAGTTGCAGCTGCTGGTTCAACGCGAGGAAGTCGTTCGGATGCTCGCGAGCAGGCTCGAGCTCACTCCAGATGAGCGGTGGGTGACCGCTTCTTCGCCGGGGAGCGCATACGAGCTTCTGGCGCGCGTCGCTCCTCAGCCGCTGCGATCGGTCGCGGTGACAGTGCCCGCGCCGGTGGCGTTGCAGCAGGTGATCGCCCGGCTTCGTGAGACTGGAGCGCCGATCGCGCTGCTTGGAGAGGATGCGGTCGCGAAAGATGCCGTCGCGCGTGAGCTGGGACGCGAGAGCGTCTCCGACGCCGCGGTGAGGCTGCTCGTTCCGGCGCTGCGGGATCGAAAAGAGGAGCTCGAGGCGCTGGCGACGATGTTCGTGGAGGCGGCGGCGCAGGGTCGCAGCATTCCGGCGCCGCGACTTTCACCGGATGCGGTGGCCTCGATTCGATCGCATGCGTGGCGGGGAAATCTCGCGGAGCTTCGGCTCGCGTTGGAGCGCGCGGTGTTCCTCTGCAGCTCCGGGGTGATCACCTCACAGCTGATTCCTCAGGAGGCGCTCGCGCCGCATCCGTGGACGCGCCGAGGCGGAGAGCCCGAGGACATCACGGATCCGAACAGCCAACCGGCGGACCGGGCGCGGGAAGAGCGCGAGCGGATCATCGAGGCGCTCAAGAAGGCGGAAGGCAATCAGACGAAGGCTGCCGCGCTGCTCGGGATCAGCCGGAGGACGCTCGTGAAACGCGTCGCCGATTATGGATTGCCGAGGCCGCGGAAGAGCCGGTGAAGGACGCGCTCACGCTCGTACGAGCTCGCGCTTTCCCTGTTCGAACGCCGCCTTCGCGATCGGTGCGCGGATGGCCGGATTGCCGGGGCTTCCGGACGTCACGGCGTCTTCCGAAGCCTTGTCGGGTTGAATGACAGTGACGCGCACGCCGGAGGCTTTGAGCGCGGCTACCGTCTCTTCCAGGGGAACGAGCGCCAACGCATAGGGAGGTGCGCGGAGTGACAGCACGATGACCTCATCGAAGCCGGTTGCGAGATCGGCGTTGTTGCTCGAGTGGTATCCGCCATCGAAGTAGTACTGCCTGTCGATCAGCGCAGGAGGCGCGCCGAAGGACGCAGTCGTCGCGATCATCGCGTCCACCAGGTTGACTCCGCTGCTGCGATCAAACACCCGGCGCTGCCCCGTCTCCGCGTTGACGGCCACGATCTTCACCGGCTTTTCGGGCCACGTCTGCGTCGGAAGCTGCAAGGCCATCGTCTCGCGCCGGGCCTGCAGATCCGCCGGCGCCGTAGACCCGTGACTCAGCGCAATCTTCCCGAAGCGTCTGAGAATCGCGTCGAGACTTCCGCCTGCCGCTTTTGCGTCGGATGCCTCGCGGCGGATGGTGGCCAGATCAGGCGCACGCGCAGACGACGGCATGTTGGCAATGGGTTGGAACTGCTGTTCGAGCAGCTCGTTGAGATCGGTTCCGATTGCCAGATGCAGAGCTACTCGCGCTCCGGCAGAGGTTCCGATGAACAGGTCCGAATCGCGCAGATCCACGCCCGCCGAAGCCATACCGGCAAGAAGCCCGCTCTCCCACGAGCTCGCCGCGAAGCTGCCGCCGCCGAGGACCAACGCTTTCCTATTTCCCATGTCATCGACCATCGCCGATGCGAGCGAGGGGTGATTGGAAATCGGGCGATGTTTCGCGCCTCGCCACCCTTAAAACATCGCCCCAATTCCAAGCACCCCGCTCCACGGCGAACCGAAGCGCCGCGATGTCTACGGCTTCTTCCCGCCGAAGCGGTTGAACACGTCTCCCAGTCCCTTGCGCGCTTTCGCCTTCGCCTCGTTCTCCAGCTCCTTCTCCTTCTTCTCCACCGGCGCAGGGAGCGGCGCGCTCTTGAGGAGCCCGCCCGCGATCTGTCCGGCGCTCCCGGGCTTCAGCGCGGGCTGTCGGAGCGTGCCTTCAATGTTCAGCGGCACCGGCACCGGCGCCTTCGGAACCAGCGCACCGTGGGTGAGCTCCTTCACGAACTGCGGCGCCGCCGCGATCTGCCCGTGAAGATCCAACCGCTGATCCAACGCCACCCGACCCTCCAGCGTCGCGCCGCCGAAGTCAGATGAGAACGCGACGGGCTTCGTGAAGCTCAGCCAGCCATCGCGGATCGTGAAGCCGCTGTGCAGGTCCTTCAGCTTCGTCCCCTTCGCGATTTTCTCCACGGTCCCCGCCGTGCCGCCCTTCCCGATCGCCGTCAGCCCGGAGCTCACCACCGGCGCGATCGTCGCCCCGATGTCCGCGGTGGTCAGCGTGCCGTCCGCGATCTCCATCAGGCCCGCGCCGGTCGCGTGCTCGCGGATCTGCTCCCACGCGTTCCCCTGTCCCGACAGCGCGAGGTTGCCAGAGGCCTTCCCCTGCACCGCCTGATGCCCGGACAGCTGCGCGAACGCCTGCCCCAGATCCATCCCCTGCACCTTCGCCTTCAGCGTCCACGCCGGCGCCTGCGGCTTCAGATCGATCTGCGTCCCGGCGAGATCCACCGAGCCCGCGTACACGTTCGCGCTCCCGCGCTGGATCTGCAGCACGCCGTTCTTGAGCTCCGCCTGCGCCTTCACCGCTGTCGCCGAAAGCTTCCCACTCTTCACGGTCCCGAGATCCAGCGAGCCCGTCACCGCGAGCTCCGGAAGCTGCCCGCGCACGCTGTCCGGAACGAGCGGCGCGTTCTCGTCCTTCTGCGTCTCGGGCGTCTGCGGCAGCGCCGCCATCAGGTGATCCAGATCGAGCAGCGGCCCGGAGAGCGCAAAGTCCGCGCGCATCGGCTGCATCGAGACGGTCGCGTTGCCGCCCAGCTCGAGCCCCGGCCCCTTCATCGCGATGTTGCTCAGCGCCACCTTCGCCGCGTTCGGCTGATCCGGATTCACGGTCGTCGCGAAGTCCAGGCTTCCATTCGCCGGCTCGCCGCGCAGCTGCAGATGGTCCGCGTTCACCCGGCCATTCACGACGTAGTGCTTGCTCGCGTCGGTGGAGATCTTCGCGGATAGATCGAGCAGGCCACCGGTGAAGTACGCCGTCGCCTTCGCGGGCAAAAAGCTCCGCAGCGCCTGCGCGCTCAGGTTGTTCATCGCGAACTTTCCGCTCACGGCCGGCTTCTCGTTCGGAGTCGCAGGCAGCGGATCGATCTTCAGATCCACGTCCACGTTCTGCTTGTTCGAGGTCAGCGCCGCCTTGCCCTTCACCGTCATCGCCTCGCCGGGCGTCACGTTCTGCAGCTCGAGATCGATGTCGCGTAGCGCGACGGTCGCGGTGCCGCCCGCGGCCTGCTGATCCGTCACGTGCACCTCGCCGTTCTTGATGCTCAGCTGCCCGAGCGAAAACTCCCGCTTGCTGTCGCTGCTGGATGAGCCGATGGATTCGTAGTTCCACGTCCCGTCCTTGCGGCGCACGAGGTTCACAGTCGTGTCGTCCAGCACGACGGTGTCCACCTGCACATCCTGGCCGAGGCTTCGGATCAGCGGCCAGAGCTTCACGGTCGCCGACGCCTGCTTCGCCTCGACGAACGGCGGCTCACCGGCTTCGCCTTCGATCCGGAAGCTCTGCAACGTCGCGCCCGGCAGCGGGAGCCACTGCGCCTTGATCGCTCCGATGGTGACGGGGCGGGACAGGGACTTGCTGGTGACCTGCTCGACCTGGTGCTTGAGCGCGTTGGCGATCCAGCTCGGCCGAGCGAACAGTGCGACGAGGATCACGAACATCGCGGCGCCGAAAACCATCAGCGCGACCTTCAGCGCGCGGCGGCTCGATGAACGGTGGTGAGACGAATTCAGGGTCTTCGACGTCATTCACAACCTCCGGCCCGGAAAGGTGGGCGCGGAGCGAAGTGGACGTAAGGCCAAAGCAGGCAGGCGGACGGGCGCCCGCTCAGGCCTGAGGTGGCGGAGGCTTGCCCACGTGCTGCGTGAGGAACGCGAAGCTCTCCTTCCAGCAGGAGCGCGCGTTGTTCCGGAACACGAAGGCATGAAACGCGTGCATCTCACCGGGGTAGTAGCGCACGTCGCAGCGAACACGCCTGCGCTCCAGCGCGACCTTCAACCGCCGCGTGTCGTCGAGCAGCGGATCCGCAGTCCCCACGAAGGTGAAGAACGGCGGGAGCGGGCGCTCAGGTTTCTGGTCGCGTTCGAGCAGACACAGCGGATCGCAGAGATCGAGCTCGTGCGGATGGCGAACCTTCACGCCCTTCAAGTACGCGTCCGCGACTTCCACCAGCCGATCCGAGACCCAGACCGGGAGATGCTTTCGGCGGATGTAGCGCTCGGGGTCGCTGACCTGGAGCATGCCGCAGGCGGGGATGACCGCTCTGGGGACGACCCCGAGATCGAAGACCTTGCGCGCCCACGGCTCCGGGCGTTCGAACGTGCTGGCGATGGTGACCGCGGTCGCGAGGTTCGCTCCTGCGGACTCACCGGCGATCACGATGCGCTCAGGATCGCCGCCGTATTCCTCGGCGTGTTTCACGAGCCACTCGTACGCCGCGCAGACGTCCTGAATCGCCGCGGGGAACGGATGCTTCGGCGCGAGCCTGTAGCCCACGTTCATCACGAGGTAGCCGCGCCGCGCGAACACGAGGCCGAAGAGCCAGTGCGAATCCTTGGAGAGGATCCGGAAGCCGCCACCGTGGATGTAGAGGACGACGGGAACTTTTCCCTCGCGCTTGCGCGGCCGGTAGATGTCCAGCGTGTGCGAACGATCGCGCCCATCCGCGTAGCGGACGTTCCGGATCACCTCCACGCCATGCAGCCGCGGGTGGGCGATGGGGAGCCACTTCGCGGTGTGCGCCGTCGCTCGGAAGAAGTTGTCGACGACTGCCGCGCCCACCGCCTGCCGCATCCTCACCGCGAGGGGTTTCGCCGCGCGAACGAGCAAATCCTCGGCGGCCTCCAACGTCTCTTCTGCGAGCTTCGCGGCGGTGCTTTCGGCCATATCGGTGTTCAAGGTAGCGCGCCTTTGACCGCGCGGATGATCTCTTCTTCAGAGGGGAACATGAAGAGCTTGCGGCTCGCGACGACCTGGCCGTTGACGGAGACCTCGAAGATCCCGCCGCTGCCCTTCACGAGCGAGGACTCCACTCCAATCGCCTTCTTCAGCGCGGCCGCCGCACGGACGGCCCGAGGCTCGTAGCCTCAGGAGGTGCAGTACGTGATCGTCACCATGGCGGAGAAACCCTAATACGGCCGGTGGGCTTGCGCCCGTTCAACGACCGGTCCCCGGCGCGTCGTACGGCTTGTCGGGGTGCTCGCGCGAGGTGCCCGGGTCGCTGAACTCCTCGCCCTCCGCCTTGCCCGGCGTCTTCCCCGGATCCACTTCGCGGCGCCGGTCGATGTCCCCTTCAGCCGAGCCCGGGGTCTTTCCGGGCTGGCCGTACCTCGGCTTCTGGCTGTGATCGTCGTTGGGATTCATGCCGCTCAAGATTGGAGCGGCAGAGGCTCAGCGGAACTCGCCGCGAAGCGCGACGTCGAGGAACGTCGTCGGTTGCCCGCGCACCAGGGCAGCGACGCAGCGGACGACGCAGAACAGCCCGAACTCCCGGTAGATGAGCCAGAGGTTTTCGGCCACATCCTTCGTCGTGATGACACCGCGCATATCGAAAGCCCCCTGCCCGCTCGTCCTGCTGCCTGCTCCTGCAGCGTGCGTGCCTTCCGCTGGGACTGAAGGCTCTACAGGGATCCGCAGAGTTTCGGTGTCTGCCCGCTGACGAAGCGACCCTCCCGCTGCAGGGAGGCTGAAGTAGGACCCTGAAAAACCTTCCCCGCTATGGTTCGGACCACTGTGCGCGCACTCGCCCTACAGCGACGGAAGTTCAATGCGGACGTCGTGAAGGCGACGCGAGAAGCACTGCTCTCTTCGCCGCTGCTGGATCGAAGCCCGCTCTACGGCACCTTCCGAGCGACCCGCGGCTTCGCGGCCATTTTCCGGCGCGACGGAGTCGAGACATTGAAGTCGCGGCTCCCGGAGCTCACCCCGTTCATCGACTGCGTCCTGTCGGACGACGAAGCGAACCGGCTCGTGCCGTGGCTGTCGCGCCCCTTTCTGCGAGCGCCTCCCACCAACGCCTACTACTTGAACGTTCTTGCCGTCCCGCCCGGAGCCGAAGTCGCCCGCCACGTGGACGCGACCCTCCGCACCCCGAGCGGCGATCCCACCGCGATCCCAACTCGCGTGTCGGTCCTGTACCTCGTGGTTCCGAAGGCAATGCGCGGCGGCGAGCTGCGGCTGCATGAAGGTTCACGGAAAGTGGCCGACGTTCGGCCCCGGGAGGGAACGCTGGTGCACTTCCGCGGCGATCTCGCGCACGAGGTGCTGCCCTTCACGTCCGACGATCCGTCGGCGCTGCGGCTCAGCGTGGTGTGCGAGCAGTACGCGCTTTCGGAGGGCGCGCTGGAGCGGCTCGACCCGTTCAGGCTGCAGTCGAAGGCGCCGTTCGATGCGTACGTGCGCGATCACCAGCGCCGGGCCTGAGTCGCGGCTATACTGAACATCTGTATGGGTCGCACCGGATCTGCCAGTCTCCCGCTCCATGGCGGAAAAGTGCCTGCGTGGCTGTGGCAGCGCATGGCGAAGCTCGGGCGCGTGATCACCGAGGCGATCGTCCTCGAGTACGGCCGCGACGAGTTTCTCCGAAGGCTCTCTCATCCCTTCTGGTTCCAATCGTTCGGATCGGTGATGGGGATGGACTGGCACTCGTCGGGGATCACGACGTCGGTGCTCGGCGCGCTGAAATCCGGGCTCTCTCCCATCTCGGATGAGCTCGGGATCTACGTGTGTGGCGGGCGTGGGGCGCAGTCGCGAAAGACGCCCGAGGAGCTGCGGGCGCTCGGGATGCGGACGGGGCTCGACGCGAAGGCGTTGGAGCACGCGAGCAGGCTCACCGCGAAGGTGGACAGCGCCGCGGTGCAGGACGGGTACGAGCTGTATCTGCACGGGTTCATCGTCACGAAAGAAGGACACTGGACCGTCGTGCAGCAGGGCATGAACGGCGAGAAGCGCGAGGCGCGCCGGTATCACTGGCTGTCCGAGGGACTGGAGAGCTTCGTCGATGCGCCCCACGCAGCGATCGATGGGAAGAGCTCCGGGCAGATCGTGAACCTGACGGATCACAGGGCGGCGCAGGCTCGGAAGGCTCAGGTGGAGCTGATCCAGGGCGGACCGGATCGGATCGTGCGCGAGGTCGCAAAGCTGCGCGGCGTCGAACCGGAGGCGCAAGGCGTGCTGCCCGCGCTGAACCTGCCCGAGCATCACGAGGTCACCTCGTCCGACGTCGTGCTGCGGAGGCTGCATGGAGCGATCGCCGCCGCGCATGAACGCGGGCCGGTGGACTTCGCAGAGTTGCTGCTGACGCCGGGGATTGGCGCTCGGACGGTGTTCGCGTTGGCGCAAGTGGCGGAGGTCGTCCACGGGGCGCCGTACCGGTTCAGCGATCCAGCGCGGTTTTCGCTCGCGCACGGCGGGAAGGATCGCCACCCGTACGCGGTGCCGCTGAAGGTCTACGACCGCACGCTGCACGTGCTGCGGGAGGCCGTGAACAAGGCGAAGATCGGGAACGAGGAGCGGCTCTCCGCGCTCAAGCGGCTGGATGAAGCGTCGCGGCGATTGGAGCGCGACGCGACCGGCCCGTCGTTCGATGACTTCGTCGAGAACGAGCGCGAGAGATCGCACGAGTACGGCGGGATGAGCGTCTTCGGACCGGAGAA
>JBJMQN010000083.1:0-9652 GCA_045802665.1 Myxococcaceae bacterium
GGACGCGAAGGTGGAGACGTCGCTCGGGCCGAAGATCGCGAAGCCGTTCGATGCGGCGAAGAAGGCGATGCGCGGCAAGGGCCACGGTCAGCCCGTCGCCGACCGGCGCTTTCGGAATCGGGCCGCCGCGACGAGCGCGATCGCCACCAGCGGATTCACCGAGACCAGATCGCACGAGCAACTCACGCTGTAGCGGCCAGCAACCGGTGGATCATCGGCGCCGCCATCCACTCCGCCGCCGTCCGCTGTTCCACCGTCATCGGCGCCGCCATCGGAAGCGCCCGCGTCGACTTCGCCGGCGTCGCCGCCATCGACCTCACCGGCATCCGCGCTCCCGCCATCGAGCTCGCCTGCGTCCGCGCCACCACCATCCAACTCACCCGCATCCGAGGCTCCAGCGTCCTGCCCACTCCCGCCGTCTGAAGAGAGGCCTCCGTCGCCGCTTCCGCCATCGATGCCAATGAAGCCGCCGTCGGAGCCTCCGTCGGATCCCGTCATCACTCCGGTGTCGATCACCGAGATCGAAACGGTGTCGTTGCTGACCGCGCTTCCGTTGCTGACCTGAAGGTTGAAGTTGAGCTGCGTCGTCGCGCTGACCTGCGGTGCCGTGAAGCTGGCTCCTGCGGTGTTCGCCCCGCTCAGCGACACGATCGGCCCGGACTGCTGCGTCCACTGGTAGGTCAGCGTGAGCCCGTACGGATCCGTCGACCCGAGGCCGTCGAGCAGGACCGTTTTCCCTTCTGGCTGCGTTTGATCCGGTCCGGCATTCGCCGCCGGCGTCGCGCCGATGAGCTGGGTGAGCCAGGTCTCGTTCGTGTACGTGCTCGCGGCGGTGCGGCCTCCGAAGAAGATCATCCCCACGTAGAACTCGCTGTACGTTCCCAGCGCGTCGGTGTGCGGTCCCGCATTGGTGGCGAAGTTGAGCGTCGTCCACTGCGCGTTCACGGGGTCGTACGCGGCGCCTCCCGCGAGGGGATTTCCGTTCTCTCCGCCATACAAGAGAAGCCGATTCACGCCCGGCTCCCAGATGCACGCGGCGAAGCCACGCGCGGTGGGCATGTTGGTCACGTTCGTGGGTTGCGACCACGCGTTGGTCGCCGAGTCCCATTCGTACACGTCCGCGATCATCGTCGCGTTCGAGACCTCGCCGCCGAACAGGATCAGCCGATTTCGGACCGTGTCGTAGCCTGCGCACGCCGCGCCACGGTTGCTGGGCGGGGTCCCGGTGGGCGTCAGCGGCGTCCACGTCGCGGTCTTCGCGGTGGCGTTCACCTTCAGCTCGAACAGGTTGTTGAACCGCGCGCCCCCTGTGCCGAGCGCGTCCTGACTGCCGCCGAAGACGATGAACGCGCTCCGGTCGGGGGCCCAGACCATCGATACGTCGATGCGATTCGTGGGCGGCGTGCCGGAGGCGGTGTAGAGCTCCCAGACGTTCGCGACGGGATCGTAGCCGTACACGTCGTTGAAGTAGGTGACGGAGAACTGGTTCGGCTTGCGCATGCCGCCGAAGAGCACGAGGCGGTTCTGGATCGGCTCCCAACCGAGCCCGTGCCGTTCGCGCGCGCCCTGTGGCGTCGCGGTGGGCGTGACCTGAACCCACGTGTTCGACACGGTGCTGTAGTTCCAGGTCTCGCTGACCTCGCTGCCGTTTCCCTGCGAGATGTAGCCGCCGAAGATCCAGAAGCGATCGTCGGACGAGGAGGGGAAGTGCTCGGTGGCGATGCCGGTGCTGCGCCGAAGTCCGGGAGAGGCTCCAGGCACGAGCTTGCTCATGTCCGCTCGCGCGACGACTGGAATGAGCAGAGAAAAAACGAGCAGACCGAAGCGCACTGACCGCTCAGCTTAGACGGTCGCGAGGCGAGCGGGAGATGAGACGGAGGAACCCCCCTGCGAGCTTCGACCGCGCCGCCCTCTCTCAGTGCCCGAAGATCACACCGGCGCGGGTCAACCACTGACTCAGCGGTCCCGGCATCACGCCCAGCAGAATCACCGCCGCCGTCGTGAGCACCAGCGCGAGCTCCGTCGTCCACTGGCGATCCGGCACCAGCGCTCCCTCGGGCGAGGGGCGCATGTACATGTAAACGACGACGCGCAGGTAGTAGTAGACGCCCGCCGCGGAGCTCAGCACGCCGACGATCGCGAGGCCCACGAGGCCCGCGTCCACGGCGCTGCGGAAGATGAGCAGCTTGCCCATGAAGCCCACCGTCGGCGGGATTCCTCCGAGGGACAGCATCATCGCCGCCATCGCAATCGCCCAGCCCGGCCGGCGCTGACCGAGGCCCGAGAAGCGGTCCAGGTCCCACGCGGTGCCGCGCGGCTCGTCCTCACGGCGCTCCAACGCAGCCAGCGTCCCGAACGCGCCCAGCGACGTGATGGTGTACGCGAGCAGGTAGAAGAGAATCCCCTTCAGCGTCTCCTGCCGCGCCATCGCCTCCGGATTCGCGTTCGCGATGAGCGGGCTCGCCGCGAGCACTCCCGTCACACCCGCCACGGGCTTCGCGAACAGCGCCGCCACGCCGAGGAGCAGATAGCCCGCGTGCGCGATCGACGAATACGCCAGCATCCGCTTCACGTTCCGCTGCGGAATCGCGAGCAGGTTGCCAATCAGCATCGTCAGCAGCGCGAGCACCGCGAAGCCTGTCGTCATGATGTGCGCGTGCTGCTGCGGATCGGCGGAGAGGTTGCCGGCGAAGGGCAGGAACGCTCGGACGAAGGCGGCGAACGCGGCGGCCTTCACGCCCGCGGACATGAGCGCGGTCACCGGCGTGGGCGCGCCCTCGTACACATCCGGCGTCCACATGTGGAAGGGCACCGCCGCGACCTTGAACGCGAAGCCCACCGCGATGAGGCCCGCGCCCAGATACACGAGCGCCGGATTCGTCTGCAGCGCCGCCGGGAGCCGCGCGGTGAGCTCGGAGATCTTCGTGGTCCCCGTCGCGCCGTACAGCAGCGCCGCGCCGTACAGCAGCACCGCCGCCGAGAACGCGCCGAGGATGAAGTACTTGAAGCCCGCTTCCGACGGACGCGTCCCGCGCCGCAGGTACGCGGTCAGCGCGTACGTCGCGACCGACATCGCCTCCAGGTTGATGAAGAGGGTGATGAACTCGTTCGAGAGCGACAGCAGGCTCATCCCCGCGCCGGCGAAGAGCATCAGCGCGTAGAACTCACCGCGCTCGGCGTTGCGGTGGCGAAGGAATCCAGCGGCGACCAGCACCGAGAGCGCGAGGCCCACGCAGATGGTGACCGTGACCGCGCCCGAGAACGGGTCCATCACGCCGAAGCCCTGGAACACGGTGCGGGACGGCTCGAGCGCGGTGTAGAGCGCCACGATGCCCGCGATCACCGAGAAGACGAAGCCGATGATCGCCTGATAGCCGCGCGCGCCTTCCGAGGCCCGCTGGTACACCTCGGACAGGATCAGGACGATCGCGCCCAGCATCAGGATGCCTGCCGGGAGCAGCGGCTCGAAGTCCGCGCCGGTAATCGTGGGGATGTTCATGACTTATTGGGCTTTCAGCGCCGCTGCCGCGGGGAACGGCTCGGCGTGGAACGGCTGCACGATGGCGGGTTTCTTGAGGACCGGGAGCTGCGCGCCCATCTGAAGCCTCGGCGGCGGCTGGCCCTCCTCCTGCTCGGCGGTCGCGACCTGTGCGAGCGGCATCACCTTCATCTGCACCTGATCGAGCGTGACGTTGGCCTCGTTGGAGCCGTAGAGCGCTCGGGCGACGAAGCGGTCCGAGGCGGGGTTCAGGTAGTCCAGGAACATCTGCGGCCGAAGGCCCATCACCAGAATCAGGATGAGGAACGGCACCGTCGTCGCCACTTCGCGGAAGTTGAGATCGAACAGCCGCTGGTTCTCGCGCAGCGTCACCTCGCCGAAGAACACGCGCTGCACGAGCCAGAGCATGTACGCCGCGCCGAGGATGACGCCCGTCGCCGCGAACACGCCGATGCCGATCTTCAGCGACGACTTGAACGTACCGAGCAGCACCAGGAACTCGCCGATGAAGCCGTTCGTCCCCGGCACCGCGATCGAGCTGAACGTGACGATCACGA
This sequence comes from Myxococcaceae bacterium, assembly GCA_045802665.1. GTDB lineage: Bacteria > Myxococcota > Myxococcia > Myxococcales > Myxococcaceae > JBJMQN01. The sequence continues at coordinate 4,057 of JBJMQN010000083.1, forward strand.
AGAACGCCGCGAACAGCGGCATCACGCGCGCGATGCCGCCGTAGTCCGCGATGAGGCGGGTGTGGCGGCGCTCGTACAGCATGCCGAAGAGGAGGAACAGCGCGCCCGTGGACACGCCGTGGTTCAGCATCTGGTACGCCGAGCCCGTCGCGCCTTCAGCGGTGAACGCGAACATGCCCAGCATGCAGTAGCCGAGGTGGCTGACCGACGAGTACGCGATGAGCTTCTTCACATCGCGCTGCGCGAGGCACATCAGCGCCCCGTAGACGATGCCGATGACGCCGAGGATGGCAATCGCCACCCGGAACTCGCGCGCGTGCACCGGGAACAGCGGGACCGCGAAGCGCCAGAAGCCGAACGTGCCCATCTTCAGCATCACGCCGGCGAGGATCATGGAGCCCGCCACCGGCGCCTGAACGTGCGCGTCCGGCAACCACGTGTGCACCGGGAACAGCGGGACCTTCACCGCGAACGCAACGGCGAACGCGAGGAACATCCACGGTCCATAGACCTTCAGCGCCATCGCGAGCGGCGACAGGTGAGCTGTGTCGCAGCCTCCGGTGTTCATGCACGCGGAGAGCTCCTTCTGCGCGCCGAGCAGGCTGTTGAAGACGGTCGCGTAGTCGAAGCTGCGAGCGCCGGCCGGCTGAGCGATGAAGTACACGCCCAGAATCGCGATCAGCATGAGCAGCGAGCCGACCAGCGTGTAGAGGAAGAACTTCACCGCGGCCATCTGCCGCTCTTCGGATCCCCAGACGCCGATGAGCAGGTACATCGGGATCAGCATCGCTTCGAAGAACAGGTAGAAGACGATGATGTCCAGCGACGCGAGCGCGCCGATCATCGCGGTCTGCAGGAACAGGAGCGCTAAGTGGAACTCCTTCACGCGCTCGTTGATGAACGTCCACGACGCCAGGACCACGAGCGGCCCCAGGAACACCGTGAGCAGGATCAGGCTGACCGCGAGCCCGTCCACGCCGGTGTGGAAGCTGATCCCGAAGTCCGGCATCCAGTTGAGCCGGTTCTCGAGCTGAAACTCGGGGCCCTTCGGATCGTACTGGAGATACGCCGCGAGGCCGACGAGCGCGTCCACCAGCATCGCGATGAACGTGACGGTGCGGATCTGCCCCTTCTCCTGAGAGGGAAGGAACGCCACCAGCACGCCGAAGAGGATCGGCAGGAAGATCGTCAGGTGCAGGATCTGGCTGTCGAAGAAGCTCATTGCATCACCTTGAAGAGCGCCCACGCGAGCCCTGCCGCCGCCGCCAGCGCCATCACCGCCGCGTAGGACTGGGCGTCGCCGGTCTGGAGGTAGCGAAGCGCCGAGCCCACTCGGGCGGTCACCCACGCCGTCCCGCGCACCGCCACCGTGTCGATCATCAGCGCGTCGATGACGCGGTAGAACACGAAGGAGATGAACTTGATCGGGCGGATGATGAGGAAGTTGTAGAGCTCATCCACGTAGAACTTGTTCTGCGACAGCCGCCGGAAGAACTGCAGCCCCGCCGGAGCCGGCTTGCCCGCGTTCTTCGGGAAGTACCAGAGGTAGAGGAGCGCCGCGGAGCCCGCGCCGATGAGCGCGATGAACCACGCCTGCACATAGACGCCCGCCATGCTGCCCTCTTCGGCGGGCACGGTGAGCGTGTGCTGGTTCCGGACGATGAAGTCCGTGACCATGAACACCGGCATCAGGAAGTTCTGCAGCAGCGGCTCGTGCACGCCCGGGAGAATCGGGAAGGCATAGAGCATCGCCAGCACCGAGAGCACCGCCAGCACGACGAGCGGCACGGTGATGGGCCACGCGCTCTCGTGCGCATGCGGGATGCGGGCGTTCGCCGCGCGCTTGCCTTCGAAGGTGAGCAGGTACGCGCGCGCCATGTAGAACGCGGTGCAGAGCGCGGTGATGGTCCCGAGGATCCACGCGAGGTGCGTCCACGGCTCCATGCCCTCGACGACGTTCACGTGCGCGGAGTGGAGGATCGCGTCCTTGGAGAAGAAGCCGGAGAGCGGAACGACGCCCGTGATCGCGAACGTGGCGATCAGGAACGTGGCCCACGTCACCTTCATCTCCTTGCGCAGCCCGCCGAGGCGCTTGATGTCCGTCTCGTCCGCGTTGCCGTGCATGACGGAGCCTGCGCCGAGGAACAGGCACGCCTTGAAGCACGCGTGGGTGATGAGGTGGAACGCCGCCGCCCAGAACGCGCCCACGCCCACGGCGAGGAACATGAAGCCGAGCTGCGAGACGGTGGAGTAGGCGAGGATCTTCTTCAGGTCGTCCTGCGCGAACGCGATCAGCGCGGCGAGCAGCGCGGTGCAGGCGCCGATCATCGCGATCGTCGCCATCGCCACCGGCGAGAGCACGAGCAGGTAGCTGATCCGGCAGAACAGGTACACGCCCGCGGTCACCATCGTCGCCGCGTGGATGAGCGCGGAGACCGGCGTCGGGCCCGCCATCGCGTCCGGCAGCCAGACGTAGAGCGGGATCTGCGCGGACTTGCCCGCCGCGCCGAGCAGGAACAGCAGCAGGATCGCCGTCATCACGCCGCCGTAGGTGTTGCCTCGGAGCGGACCGTTGTTGATCTCGGTCTTGAGCGTGACCGTCTTGTCCGCTCCGGCCTTCTCCTGGCCTACGGGCAGCACCCGGGCGAGCTCTTCCAGCGCGTGGAAGTTGAGTGGGCCTGCTTCGTTCAGCCCCTGCCGGAACTTCGCGCCATTGCCATCACGGCCGCGGAAGTTGTCCGGCGGCGCCTGCACGCTGAACGCGCCGATGAGGACCACGAGCAGGAAGCTCGCGAGCAGAAAGCCGAAGTCGCCGATGCGGTTCGTGATGAAGGCTTTCCGTCCGGCGAACGCGTAGTTCGGGTTCCGGTACCAGAAGCCGATCAGCAGGTAGCTGCACATGCCGACGCCCTCCCAGCCCACGAAGAGCAGGACCAGGTTGTCGGCCATCACCAGCGTCAGCATCATCGCGACGAAGAGGTTCAGGTACGCGAAGAAGCGCCAGTACCCCTCGTCGTGAGACATGTAGTTCGTCGAGTAGAGGTGAATCAGAAACCCGATGCCGGTGATGACCAGCAGCAGCGATCCCGACAGGTGATCCACCTTCAGACCCATGTTCACGCGGAAGCTGCCCGCCTGGAACCAGGTGCCGAAGTCGTGCGCCAACGCGAAGTGCACCGGGTCGCCGTACGGATTGGCGGCGGTGATCTCGCCGTTGTTCACGACGATGAAGGCGATGAGCGAGAGGACGAAGGAGCCGGCGACGGCGGCGCTCGCGATCAGGTTCACGTTCGCGCGGCCGAGCTGACGGCCTAAAATTCCGCAGAGCGCCGCGCCAATCAGCGGCAGCAGGATGATCAGGTAGAGCGAGCTCGCAATCGCGTTCGCATCCACCCAATTGAGGATGAACGAGGGATTCATCGTTAGTGCCTCATGGTCCGGATCTCGTCGACGTTGACGGATCCTCGGCTGCGGTAGACGGCGATGACGATCGCGAGACCGATGGCGGCCTCGGCGGCGGCGACCGCGATGATGAAGAAGGCGCTCACGTGGCCAATCGCGTCAGCCCGGTCGCGCGCGAAGGCGACGAAGGTGAGGTTGGCCGCGTTCAGCATGAGCTCGATGCTCATGAAGATGACCAGCGCGTTGCGCCGGACGAGCACGCCGAACATCCCCACGCAGAAGAGCAGGGCGGCGAGGATGAGGTAGTGGGTGATGGGAACCATGGCTCTCTAGATCCGGCTCTTCGCGACCACCACCGCACCGACGATGGCGACGAGGAGCAGCAGCGAGACCGCTTCGAAGGGCAACAGGTACTGCGTGTAGACGATGGCGCCCATCTGCTGGAGCGTGCCGAACGTCTGAGGATCCGGCTTCGCGCCGACGAGGTGCACGTTGCGCAGGACCAGCACCATCATCACGGCCAACGCGATGGCTGACGCCCCGCCCACGATGCGCGAGAGCGTGACCTTGCCGCCCACCAGATCCGCGTCGGTGAGCGAGAGCAGCATGATCACGAACACGAACAGCACCATGATCGCGCCGGCGTAGACGAGAACCTGGAGCACCGCGATGGTGTGCGCCCAGAGCAGCGCGTACGTGCCAGCCAGCGCGAAGAAGCAGCCCACCAGGGCCATCGCGCTGTGGATCGGGTTTCGCGCCCAGACGACGAGGCCCGCGCTGACGATGATCAGGAAGGCGAAGACCCAGAAGAGAACGATTTCGGCGTTTGGCATCTGATCTAGGCCTTAGCGAAGAAGTCCTGCATCGCGCCCCACGGACGATCGCCATGCGGGCACTTCTTCTGCTCGATGTGCTCGATGAACTCGTCCTTGAACCGCGCCATGAAGCTGTGGATGGGCAGCGCGATGGAGTCGCCGAGCGCGCAGATGGTGTTGCCCAATCCCATCGGCGGGAACGGGGCGATGTTGTTGGTGACTTCCATGAGGAGCTTGAGGTCGTCGTGGCCCGCTCGGCCTTCTTCGATCTTGCGGAGGATGCGAGTGACCCACGGCCCGCCCTCGCGGCACGGCGTGCACTGGCCGCAGGACTCTTCCGCGTAGAAGCGCGCCAGCCGCCAGAGTCAGCGGACCATGCAAGCGGAGTCATCCATCACGATGACGCCGCCCGAGCCCGCCATCGAGTTCACCTTCTTCAGCGCCTCGAACTCCAACGCCACATCGCACTCGTTCGCCGCGAGCACCGGCGCGGAGCTTCCGCCCGGGATGACCGCCTTCAGCTTGCGGCCATTGGGAACGCCCTGGGCGTACTCCTTGTCGAAGACGAGCTGGTTGACGGTGAGCGTGAGCGGGATCTCGTAGACGCCCGGGCGGTTCACCGAGCCGGAGATGGAGACCAGCCGCGTGCCGCCGGACTTGTCGGTGCCGAGCTTCGCGTACCAGTCGGCCCCGCGCTCGAAGATGTGCGGGACGGACGCCATCGTCTCCACGTTGTTGACGACCGTGGGCGAGCCGAAGAGTCCGACGACGGCGGGGAACGGGGGCTTGAGCCGCGGCCAGCCTTTTTTTCCCTCGAGCGACTCCAGCAGCGCCGTCTCTTCACCGCAGATGTACGCGCCGGCGCCGCGCACCAGGTACACGTCCAGCTTGAAGTCTTTGCCGAGGATCTTCTCGCCGAAGATGCCGGCCTTGTAGCAATCGCGGATGGCCTGTTCGGTGATCTGCGCCTGCTTCTTGAACTCGCCGCGCAGGTACACGTAGCAGACGTGCGCATCCAGCGCGTAGCAGGTGATCGCGATGCCCTCGAGCATCATGTGCGGATCGTGCTCGAGGATGAACCGGTCCTTGAACGTGCCGGGCTCGGACTCGTCGCCGTTGATCGCGAGGTACTTGGGCTTCGGGTTGTCCTTGGGGACGAAGCTCCACTTGAGGCCGGTGGGGAAGCCCGCGCCTCCGCGGCCGCGCAGGTTGGACTTCTTCACCTCGTCGATCACCTGCGCCGGCGTCAGCGTCAGCGCCTTCTCCAGCGCCTTGTAGCCGCCGTTCTGACGATAGAAGTCGAGCGTGTGGCTGTTCGGCTTGCCCCACGCACGGGTGATGATCTTCTCGATCTGCTGGGCCATGAGATTCCTGGATCC
>JBJMQN010000084.1:0-3991 GCA_045802665.1 Myxococcaceae bacterium
ACGACGAACTTCCCGCCGGAGACCTCGTCGAGCCGCGTCTGCGTGAGCAGCGTCGTGCTGGTGCCGTTCTGCAGGGGGTTCAGCGCCTTCACGATGTCGCCGAGGCCCGGGCACGAGCCGGTGTGGATGTGCGCTGGCTGATTTCCGGTGTCGCTGCCTGGCGTGACCGAGATCTTCACCTCGAGGTCATTGCCCTTTTGAGTGAGCGTCGCCGTCCCGTTCTCACCGGAGTCGTTCTCCGCCTTCATCTGCACCGTCTCGGCGGACGGGCCACACGCGAGAGCGAACGACGCTACGAGCAGCAGCAACAGACGACGAGCCATGAACTTCACCCTCCAGAGAATCGGCCTGCCCCCGACTCTACCCATGTTCGATGGGCGCGCACGGAAATGAGCGCGTAGCTCAGGGCGACGCGCGGATGATGTAACCCGAGTAGCGCAGCTCGCCGCCCGGAGCGCGAATCAAATCGCGCAGCGCCTTCGCCGCTCGCTGCACTCTGGGCTCCATCGCGGGGCCCAACGCTTCATCCAGGCTCTCGAAGATCTCCGCAAACTCGTCGATGAACGCCTGGAAGAATTCGGGGTCTGCGTTCGTGCCGCGAAGGGGCGCTCTGCGAACCTCGATGCGGGAGAAGCCCGCCTGCTGGAAATAGCCCTCCAGCTTCCGTCCCACGAACGGATCTCCGCCGCCGCGGATCTGCGCCTGATTGAGCGCGTCCATCACCGCGGTCACGTCCGCGTTCTCTGGCTTCACGTCGAACGTCGCGTTGTCCACCTCGATGAAGTGGCACAGCCCGTCGGGCTTCAGCACGCGGCGGACCTCTTTCAGGATCGCGACGGGCCCCGGTGGAGTGGGGATGTGCTCCAGCAGCCAGCTGCAGTGCACGCGATCGAAAGCGCCGGACTTGAAGGGCAGTGACGCGCCATTGCCGTTCACGTAGTCCGCCACCGGGTGCAGCGCCTTCGCGCTCCGCAGCTGCGACATCCGGAGATCCACGCCGGTGAGAGACGCCTTCGGGTAGCGCTTCCGAAGCTGCGCCGCCATCGCTCCCACGCCCGTCGCGAGATCCAGCACGCGGTCTGTGTCCCGCACCACGAAGTCCACCAGCGAGAACGGCGCGACGAAGCCCGCCTGCTTCACCAGCCGCGCGACTTCACGCGAATCGGTCCCGCCATGGATGTAGTCGCTGCTCATTTTCCGAGCGCCGGCCAATAAGACCGAAGCGCCTCCTTCGTTGCTGAAATCGCTCGCGCGGCAGAGGGGCCCACGCCATCGCCCGACGGAAAGTCGTCACGCCCGCCGCGCATCACTTCCAGACACGCGTGCACGCTTCGGGGCAGCGCGTAGAGCGAATAGCCGCCCTCCAGCAGCAGCACGAGCTTGCCCCCGCACTGCGCCTCCGCCAGCGCCTTCATCTTCGAGCACATCGCCGCGAAGCCGCGCTCTGACAGCCGCATCCCGCCGAGCGGATCATCCTCGTGCGCATCGAACCCCGCTGACACGAGCACCAGGTCCGGCCGGTACGACTCAGCAATCGGCAGCACGACGTCGTGAAAGACCGCGCCGAACTCGTGGTCCTGCTGGCCACCCTGCAGCGCCACGTTCACGGTGAACCCCGCGCCTTCGCCCCGGCCGACTTCCTCCGGCGCTCCCGTGCCGGGATAGAAGGGGAACTGGTGCGTCGAGACGTAGAGGATGTCTTTTCGCCCGTAGAACGCCCACTGCGTGCCGTTGCCGTGGTGGACGTCCCAATCCAGGATGAGCACGCGCTCAGCACCGAGCTTCCGCGCTGACTCCGCCGCGATGGCCACGTTGTTGAACAGGCAGAAGCCCATCGACCGGTCCGTCTCGGCGTGATGGCCGGGAGGCCGCACCAGCGCGAACGCGTTCTCCGCCCGGCCGGACATCACCTCTTCCACCGCCTGCACCGAGGCGCCCGCGGCGAAGAGCGCCGCATCGTGGCTCCCCCGGCTGGTCGCCGTATCCGGGTCGAGGCGCACGGATTGTCCCGCATGGGCCGCGAGGTTCTTCACGAGCTCCGGCGTGTGGACAGAAAGCAGCTCCGCCTCGGTCGCCTTCCTCGGCGTCCGGACCTCGGTTCCGCTCAGCGGGTGCTTCTGGAGAAAGTCCAGCGTAGAGGTGAGCCGCGAGGGCGATTCCGGATGCCCCGGCCCCGGGTCGTGCTGCAGAAACTGCGGGTGTTCGAAAATCAGCGTCGACACGGCCTACTGCCAATACACTCCGTCCCGTGCTGCGTCGAATCCAAAAGCTGGGTCTGCAGTGGGCGATCTTTGGCTCCTTCACGATCGCCCTGCTGGCGATCTTCGTAGCGCTCATCTTCCTCATCCCAACTCAGGTGAAAGAGACGCTCACCGTCGAGCTCGCGAAGAAGGGCAACGCGGCAGCGGCCGAGGTCCGTAAGCGCGTCCAGGACATGAGCGGGCTGTCGGAGGCGGCGCTCGGAAGCGTGCTCGATCAGTCGATGGCCGCGGCGGATCCGTCCGTGAAGATGATCGTGCTCACCAATGACAACCTGGAGGCGAAGGCCTGGACCTCCGGCGGGCCGCTGCTGCCGAACCAGGTGGTGAACGAGTTCCGCGACTCCGGGCGCTCCACGCGCTTCGAGCTGAGCAACGACGATCTGCTCGTCGCCACGCCGAACGCGACCTCATCGGGAACGAACGGGTGGATCCTCACCGTCCTCGATCGCAAGCCGGTGCTGCAGTCACTGGCGGGCCTCAAGAAGATCGTGCTGGTGGCGTTCCTCACCGGCTTCTTCGTGCTGATCGTCCTCGTCTACGTCATCAGCCGCGTCTTCATCCTTCAGCCGCTGGACTCGATGATGAAGGTGGCGCGGAAGATGTCCGAGGCGGATCTCACCGCCACCGTCACAGGCGCCACCGCGAATGATCAGATGGGCCGGCTCGCCCAGGCGCTCAATCAAATCGCTCAGGCCCTCCGCGACACGCTGTCCCGGGTCCGCGGCGTGAGCGAAGGCGTGGCGCAGGTCATCGAGCAGATCAGCCGCACCGGCAGCACCGTCTCCAACGGCGCCTCCACCATTCAGCAGCGCGTGGAAGAGACGTCGTCTTCGATGATGCAGATGATGACGTCCTTGCGCGGCATCGCGGAGAACGTCGAGGTGCTCTACCAGTCGGCGGAAGAGAGCAGCTCGTCGATCATGGAGATGGCGGCGACCAACGACGAAGTGGCGGAGAACGTCACCGCGATGGCTGCTTCCGTGGAGGAGACGACGTCCGCGATCGAGCAGATGACGTTCTCGATCAAGGAGGTCGCGAAGAACATCGAGGATCTCTACGCGTCGTCGGAAGAGACCTCGTCGTCGATGAACGAGATGGACGTCTCCATCGGGCAGGTGGAGATGAACGCGAATGAGACCGCTCGGCTGTCGGAGACGGTGTCGCAGGACGCGGCGACGGGCGTCGAAGCGCTGTCGAAGACGCTCACCGGCATCGACAAGATCAAGGATTCGAGCCGCACCGCCGCCGGCGTGATCGAGACGCTGGGCAAGCGGATCAGCGACATCGGCAACATCCTGAACGTGATCGACGACGTGGCGGAGCAGACGAACCTGCTCGCGCTGAACGCGGCGATCATCGCGGCGCAGGCGGGCGAGCACGGAAAGGGCTTCGCGGTGGTCGCTGAGGAGATCAAAGACCTCGCTGAACGCACCGGCGCGTCGACCAAGGAGATCGCCGATCTCGTACGCGCCGTGCAGGACGAATCGAAGAACGCGGTGCAGGTGATGAACACCGGCGTGAAGAACGTGGAAGAGGGCGTACGGCTCGGACGCGAGGCGGAGTCCGCGCTCAAGAAGATCTTCGACTCAGCTCAGAAGTCCACGCAGATGGTGAAGGCCATCGCGCGAGCGACGGTGGAGCAGGCCCGTGGCAGCAAGCAGGTCACGTCATCCATTCACCGCATCGCCGAAACCGTGCAGCAGATCAGCAAGGCGTCCAACGAGCAGGCC
>JBJMQN010000085.1:0-3441 GCA_045802665.1 Myxococcaceae bacterium
AGACCTCCTCGTAGAGGTCGGTGCCGCCGAACACGAGCGCGTACGGAACCTCGATAGCGCGAAGGAACGGTCCGGAGAGCAGCGCGTGCACCCCGACCGCGAAGTCGATGCGCTGCGCGCGGACAATCTCGCGCAGCTCGTTGATTCCCGAGAGCGAGCTGACGTTCACGAGCGTCACGCGGTGCTCGTCCATCAGATGCGCGGCGATGCGGCGCGCGGTGGTCGCGTTGCCGGTTGCGTCGGTGAGGCAGCCAAGCACCAGTGCGTTCATGACAACACCTCCGATGACAGCGTGGAGAAGGTCTTCAGCGACACGTGCCGCGACAGGCGCGGCTGTACAGCGCACAAAACCGACAGCTCGTGCCACCGAGCGCCGGAGCGGTTGAAGTCATCGCCTGCGTCCGCGGGGAAACCGGGATGGCACATCAGCTCGACCGCGTCGGAGTCCGCGCCGAGCAGTGCGTCGGTCAGCCGCGAGGGTGAGGAGTCGAAGCCCATCAGGTCGAGCCCCACGAACGCCGCGACCGAACGGATGCCGTACGCGCCGAACAGAGGCCGCGCCGCGCGGGCCTCTTCGCTCACCGTCTCGTAGAACGCGCGCGCTGTCTGGTTCGCCGGGCGGAGCACTTGCCGCTGGTGCGGAATGCGCGTGGTGCGAACGCCCTGGGATGCGAGCAGCGGGGAAATAGCGCGCGCGACGTAGATCAGCGCGTGGGCGTGTTGGTGACCATCGACGTGCGTCGCAGCCGCGCCGGTCAACTCGGCGAAGCGACCAAGCTGCGCGAACGCTTCTCGGCGCAGGTCGTCGGCGGAGATCCGTCCCGCTCGAACGGCCGCGCGGAAGCCGTGCTTACCCAGCAGCTCGCCGCGCGCATCCACCAGGCTTCGCACGGTGGCGACCGGCGCCGTCGTCGCGCCTTCGGTGAAGTTCAGGTGAAGCCCAAGCGTGAGGCCCACTTCGCGTGCGACGTTCGCTGCGCGCGCGGCGTGCTCACCGTTGACGATCAGGCTCGCCTGCGTGATCGCGCCGCGGCGGAACGCTTCGATGATTCCAGCGTCGCGGCGCCGGTGAATTCCGAAGTCGTCCGCGGTGATGACCAGCTCAATCCGTCTCATGCCGGCTGACGTGAGCAACCGCCGTGCCCAGCGGCTTCCGCTGGGAAACGGGGCAGCAACAGGTGGGTTTGGGCACGTTGATGCCCAACTGCTCGGGCACCCAGATGCCCAAAGAGCGCCGGTGTATGCGCACCTCACTCTGGAGCGACGCGGGCATGGTTCGCGCAACATCCGCGCCCATGAATGGAAAGCTCCCTCCCGGTCCCGCCGCTCCGTCGCTCGTTCAGACCGCGCAGCTGTTCGCGGATCCGCTTGGCTTCATCCGCCGAACGCACGCGCGCTACGGAGATCCGTTCACGGTGCGGCTTCTGGGCGTGGGCACCATCGTGGTCACCGCGGAGCCTTTGGCGATGAAAGCCATCTTCACCGCGGATCCGTCCGAGCTCAGCGGCGCGGAGGCGACGAAGAGCGTCGCGCCGATGCTCGGCGACCGGTCGATCCTCCTGACCGACGGCGCCGCGCACAAACGGCTTCGTGGCTTGATGCTGCCACCGTTTCACGGCGAGCGGATGCGTGCCTACGGCGCGACGATGAGCGCGCTGGCCGCCGAAGCAGCGGAGCGGCTCCAGCCCGGCGCGGAGCTGTCGTGCTACGGCGAGATGATGCACGTCACGCTCGGCGTCATCCTGAGCGCGGTGTTCGGCGTGCACGAACCGTCTCGTCGCGCGGTCTTCCAAAAGGCCGTGGCGGCGCTGCTCGGCAGTTGGAGTCCTGCGATTCAGTGGTTCGCGCCGCTGCGCTACGACCTCGGGCCATGGAGCCCCGGCGGGCGGCTGATTCGGGCGCGGCGCGCGCTGGATGCACTGCTCTTCGAGGAGATCGCCCGCCGCCGGACCGGACGCGGAGCCGGTGAGGATGTGCTCTCGCTGCTGTTCGACGCACGCGACGAGAAGGGCGAGCCGCTGTCGGACGAAGAGCTGCGCGACCAACTCCTCACGCTGCTGCTCGCGGGACACGAGACGACGGCGTGCGCGCTCTCGTGGGCGATGGTGTGGCTGCACCATGAACCGCGCACGCTCGCGCGTCTTCGCGTCGAGCTCGACACGGCGGGCGACGACGCACAGGCCATCACCGCGCTGCCGTATCTCAACGCGGTCTGCCAGGAGGCGCTGCGGTTGATTCCGGTCTTCCCCATGCTCGTGCGCGTGGCGAAAAAACCGTACGCGCTGCGCGGCGCGACCGTGCCGGACGGCGCGCTCGTGGGGGCTTGCATCTACCTCGCGCATCGCTCGCCCGAGGTCTTTCCGGACGCGGAGCGCTTCCGCCCCGAGCGATTCCTCGAACGCAAATTCAGTCCGTTCGAGTTCATGCCGTTCGGTGCGGGCGCTCGCCATTGCCTGGGTTGGGCGATGGCGCTCTACGAACTGAAGCTGATCCTCGCGCAGCTCCTACGTCATCGCGAGTTCGAGCTGCTCGGCGAGAAGCCGACGTCGATCGAGCCCGGCGAAGGAAATCTTCGTCCCGTCGGTGGCGGCCGGTTCCGCGTCGCCGCCCGTAGGTCCCAGCAGTTCCAGGGGGGCGTGGCGTAAAGGGGTTCGTCCGGCGGTTTCGCGACCACACGGTTGCATATATCGCCATCTGGCTATATATCTAGCTGGCAATGCAAAATGCCCAGCAGCTTTCGATGGTGTTCAGCGCTCTCGCGGACCCGACCCGGCGCGCGATTCTCGCGAAGCTCGCCGATGGCGAGGCCACGGTCTCCGAGCTCGCCGAGCCGTTTCATCTGGCGCAGCCCACGATCTCGAAGCACCTGCGCGTGCTGGAGGAAGCCGGGCTCATTGAAACAGGCCGCGACGCGCAGAGTCGGCCGCGGCGGCTGGTACCTGCGTCGCTGAAAGTGGCGGACGCGTGGCTTCAGCCGTTCCGCGAGCAATGGGAGCGGCGGTTCGACCGCCTCGAAGCTCACCTCAAGACCAGCAGTTCTCCGACAAACCGAAAGAAGGGCACACGATGAGCGACACGATCGACAAAGAGCAGAAGACGGTTTCCTTCGAGCGCATTCTGAGCGCCTCCCCCGAGGCAGTGTTCGACGCCTGGACGCAGCCGGAACAGATTTCGAAGTGGTGGGATCCAACCGGGGCGCCGCTCGTTTCGTGCGCCATCGACTTGAAGCCGAAGGGGAGCTTCCGGTTCGTCACCGCGGGTCACGCGCCGCCGTTCGAAGGCGTGTACGAGGTCATCGACAGACCGAAGCGGCTCCAGTTCGATGCCATGGGCGCGAAGGGCACGGTCACGCTGCGGTCCCACGCGCAGGGCACGCTGATGAATGTCTCGATCAAGTCGCCATCGCAGGAGCACTTCGAGATGTTCGTGAAGCTGGGAGTG
>JBJMQN010000086.1:0-5367 GCA_045802665.1 Myxococcaceae bacterium
CGCGATAGGAGGTCGCGTCCCACGCCGCGCTGGCGGAGGCCTCGTGCGCCTTGAGCGAGAGGTGGCTGAGCTCGCCGAAGTGGATGCCGGCGATGAGCACGGTGATGAAGATGAGCAGCCCCAGCACGAGCTCGGTCATCGCCTGGCCGCGGACGGTCCTGTTCATTCGAACCCTCCGTAGCCCGCGGTCTTGAGCTCGTTGTACACGTCGCCCATCTCGGGCTGCCCGGACTGATTCATCAGCTGAACCGTGCGCGCATCCCACGCCGCCGTTCCGCTCTCGGGACGGTCCACCGCGAAGCGCGTGAGCCCGGCTCGCCAGAAAGGGGCGAAGAGGTTGGGAGGCTCCAGCGCATGGTCCGCGCGGTGGTAGTAGACGAGCCCGGTGCCCACCGCCATCTGCGCCGTTCGCGTCTTGCCCATCGCGAGCTTGCCGCCGGCGGAGGTGAACTTGAAGTCGGTGGAGAGCTCGAAGACGTCTTTGCTCTGGATGTCGCGCGACATCATGCTGACCACGCGTGGCTGCCCGTACAGGTTGCCTTCGTCCAGGAGCGCCGCGCCGTTGTAGTCGATGAACGGCGGGAACGTCCGAAACGCGTGCTGCACGTTGTGCCCAATGGCGAGGTGCTGATCCGCGGAGACGGCAGCGGACTTCATCCCCACACTTGCGCCAGCGATGCCGATCGCCTCCGCGATGAAGAACGCCGGCAGCGGTGAGTTGCACTTCACCCAGTTCTTGAATTGAAGCGACGCCGGAACGAAGAACGCGCGCGTCCTTCCGCCCTTTCCGTCATGCGCCAGCGGCCCGTAGATGCGCCCCGACGGGTTCGTGTTCCAGTCGTTGTCGTAGTAGCTCATTCCCCGGCTGGCATCGATGTTGATGCCGCCGCCGGCGAAAACCATGCTGGACCGAACAGGGATGCCGCGGCCGTCGAACAGCTGATCCCACTCCGCGGCCTCCTTGCGCTTGAGGAAGAATGGGTGGCCGCGCGAGGCCATCAGGATGTGGCCGATGTGCCAGGGCTCCGCGCCCGCCACCGGGCCCATCGAGTCCGCGAGCGCGTTGTCGAGCTCCTCCGCCGAGAGCATCGCCGCGGCATCCGGCGCGACGACCTCCGTAGAGGCGCGCAGGTTCGCCGCGGCCAGCGTCTGCGCCGCCGCGCCGTTGGGACCTAAATACTGTTTCAACCGGTCTATGAGCTCGAGCTGCGAGGCGTGGATCTGCTGCGCCGCCTTCCACCTGGGCGTGGTCTCCTGCGTGAAGAGCTGGGTATCGCTCTCGAGCCTGTTCTTGGTCGTGCTCGCGTGCTTCGTCGCCAGGGCCGCGACGATCAGCGTCTGCGCGAGGCCCTTCATGCAGATCTTGCAGAGGGGCTTGGGCGGCGGCAGGCAGTTGAACAGCACGTCGATCGCGTACGGCGCCGCCATCTTCTGAAACAGCTTCGCGGCGTTGGACGTGTGCTTCCAGTACAGCGTCGCCCACGAGATGAGGGAGAGCGTCCCGAGCGTGGACACCGCGTGCGCCACCTGCACCCGGTTCATCACCGCGATCGAGTTGAACGTTCTTGCAGTAGCCACCGCGCCGTTCCAGGCCGCCGCGTCCGCCGCCGTCTGCAGCTCCATCTTCTCCTTGGTCCGGGAGCCCATGGAGAGCGTCATCGCCACCATCAGCGCGATGAGCAGCATGGTCATCGCGAACAGGAGCAGGGTCTGACCGCGCGATCGTCGCATCAGTTGAACCCCGGGCTTTGGCAGTCCTGCCGCACGAACTCAGAGAGCCTTGGCGGCGTCATCATTCGCATGGTGGAGCTGGTGGTGATGGGAAAGACGTAGTGCCCCGCGATGAGCCGCTTGCGAAGCTCCTGCGCGAGCTTCGACTCCAGCGTGAACGTTCCGCCCGACCAGTCGGTGGTCTTCTTCGTCGGGACCAGCGGGTCGTAGTTCGTGTACGGAAGAATCCCCATCCGCGCCGCGGCGATGCGCGCGTAGACCCAGTCGGCGAAGGGAATGCGCAGCGGCGCCCAGTAGACCATCCGGACTTCCAGACGAAACGGCTCGCCGCCAGAGAGCGGCTGGTCGAAGCCGGTGACGTCCTTGGCGACCGGCGCTCGGCCCTCGCGGAACACCCAGACGATCGCCTCGTCCGCGGCGCCGGCGGAGGCCCAGCCGCCCCACTGATAGCCGCCGTAGTTGTTCTCCTTGATGCGCGTGAAGGCGGCCCCGAGGCGCTGCGCGGGAGAGCCGGAGAGGCTCTGGTCGCCGAGGAAGGAGTGGATGTTGGGCAGGAGCGTGAGCAGCGCCGCGTGGAGCATGGGCTTGCACGCGCCATGGCTCAGCGAGCCTACGCGCGTGGCCTGATACGCGGCGTACTGCGCTGAGATGCGGCTCTGCTGGAGGAGAAACAGCTGCAGCGTCCCCAACACGAGGAACAGAGTCAGCGGCAGCACGATCGCGGATTCGATCGCCGCCTGGCCGGACTCGCAGCCCGCTCTTTTTGCCGAGCGGCTCATGGCCCCGGCTCCGCGCAGCCCTTCCCGTCCGGGCCGCACTGCTTCTGCATCAGCTGCTTCGCCTTCTCGATCTTCGCCAGCTGATCCGGGCAGGGCACGATCTCGCCCTCGTTGTTCTTGCACATCGCCATCACTGCCTTCGACTGCGCCTGCTCCTTGCGGTAGTCCGCCGGCGTGCACTTGCGCGGCTCTCCGGTGTCGGTGAGGCAATCCAGCATCTCGTCGCCGATGGTCGCCTTCTCGCCGGTGCAGGAGTTCTCGCAGGTTCGCGACCTGTCGAGGCAGTGCTCGCGGCACTTCTCTCCCGCCTTGCACGAGGCCGAGCAGGAGAGCTGCTTCTCCGCGCACTTGCTCACGCAGTCATTCCCGAGCGCGAGGATGGGCCGCTTGTCCGCCGGAAGCTCCCCGCCTCCCGCCTTGCCCATTCCGCCCCCGCCAGCGCCGTGCTTCGCGCCGCCACCGCCGCCATTGGAGAACGAAGGGGTCGCGATGATGTGGGCGCGCTCGGGCGGAGGCTTCGGCTCGTAACGGGTCGCGAGGAAGACGAGGATGATCAGCGGGATTCCGACGCCGAGCACCATGAGCGCGGTCATCCGATCGCGCTTCTTCTCCGCGTCCTCTTCGTCACCCGCCGAGAGCGTGGGGCGCGGGCCGGTGCGCTCGCGCACGGGCGGCATGCGGACGGTGCTGTCGGGGATCGCCGGCTGCGCGCTCGGGTTGCGCACGGGCGTCGTGTTGGTGACGACCTCTTCGTCCAGCTCGGGCCCCGAGTACGCCTTGCTCGCGGTGGTGTCGAGAGACGCCACCGGCACCGACGTGGAGCTCTTCCGCGCCGGGATGGCCGCGGTCGGGAGATCCTCCACGCCGGTCTCGGGGATGGGGCGCGCCTGCTGCCTCACCGCCGTGGGCAGCTCGTCGACCAGGTCGCCGATGGGCCGCTGCACGGCGGTGTCCGGCTCTTCATCGAGCTCGGGCACGGGCTTGACTTCGCCGGTCTCAGACCACGGCAGCTGCTGACGGGTCGGGCCCGCTTCGCTCTTCGCCGGAGCCTCGCCGGTCGGGTATTCGCCCACGGCCGCGCGACCGGTGGGGTGCTCCGGGGCTTTCGTCTTCTCCGGCGTCCAGCTCGTGGGCGCGCGCGTGAAAACCTTCTCCTCCGGCGCGTTCGCCTCTTTGCCTTTCGCGACGGGGATGCCGCCCGGATCCGTCGGGAAGCGGGGCAGGGGACCGGGGCCTACCGGGCGTGGAGGCGTCCTCGGGGGAGTGGGCCCGAAGAGCGGATCTGGAGCGGGCGCGGCGGGCGCGGACTGCGCGGCCTGCTTCGCAGCCGGGTTCGACTCGGGATCGGTCGGCTCGCGCTCGTCGCGGCGCATCGTTTCTTCGAGCGCGCCGTCCGGCGGGCTGCCGTTGTCGAGGGGCTTGGGGCCGGTCATCGGGGACCCTGCAAGCATAGCCAACACCCCCCTTCACTA
The DNA here is from genome assembly GCA_045802665.1 of Myxococcaceae bacterium. Classification (GTDB taxonomy): domain Bacteria; phylum Myxococcota; class Myxococcia; order Myxococcales; family Myxococcaceae; genus JBJMQN01. Next base: position 3,983 of record JBJMQN010000086.1, read on the forward strand.
CGACCACTCGTGTGGGTGCGCGGAATGCCCTTAGCGCAGGTCAGGGAAACAGCTCCCGGCGGTGGCGCGAGATGAGCGCCTGGTACTCGTGGCCGAGCCGGTCGTTCATGTCGGCCGTACCCCGGTGCCACTCACGCACCGCGGCGCCTTCGCTCTGAAAGTGCTGCGCGCTCGTACCCAGCGTGCGCGCCATGAACTCGATCTGCTTGTCCCCCAGGTTCCGGAAGTCGCACTCCTGGCGGATCACCGCGGCGACCGTCTCGGGCCGGATACCGTATTGCCTCGCGTAGTGGCGGATGGCCGGCCAGAGCTGCTCGAGGCGCTCGCGTTCGGAGCTGTCGTGGGAAGAGTGGTACGAGCCCCGGCTGTCGTTCGCGGGAGGACGCGCGGCGACCCGGGCGTGCTGAGGGGCGCGCGCCGGCTGGGTGTGGGTTTTCGTCTCGCGCGCCGAGCGATGCAGCGCCGCGTGCTGCGCCGCCACGTGCTGCGCCGAAGCCACCGCCTGCTGCGACGGCGGGGTGATGCGGCGGAGGCTGTCGATCGTAGCGGGCGACATCGCGACCTCGTTCGGTGCGGGTTTCGAACGAGAGGACGCACCTCACCCGCAAACTGTGCGGGAGGGTCGGATATGCCGTGAATCCGGGGGCTTAGCCCTTGAAGGTGGACGGCCCCGGGTCGCCGAACGGCTCGTCGCGCTCCTTCACGGCCTGGCGGAAGCCCACCTCGGCGGCGCGCTGCTGGAAGTCGTAGCCCTCGCGCGTGTGGCGGGCGATCCCGTCGAACACGGTCCCGAGCAGCTGCGTGGTGTGAAGCCCCTGCGCCATCACCGTCTGGTTGATCAGCAGCTTCATCATCACGAGCTGGTTGATCGGCATCTGCGCGATGCGGCCGAGCAGCACTTCGAAGCGCTCATCCAGCTTCTCCCGCGGCGCCGACTCCGTCGCGAGGCCCCAGGCCACAGCCTCTTTGCCGGATAGACAGTCGCCGGTGAAGAGCAGCCGCTTCGCCTTCTCGATGCCGATCCGGTGCGCCCAGACCGCGGTCGTCGGCACGCCCCAGACGCGCGCCGGCGGATAGCCGATCTTCGCGCTGTCCTCGATGACGAGGAGATCCGAGCACAGCGCCATGTCCGTGCCGCCGGCGACGCAGAACCCGTGGACCTTGCAGACCACCGGCTTGTCGCTGTGGAAGAGCGACATGAACCCGCGCACGTTGCGGCTCATCATCGAGAAGTCCAGCATCGGATCCCAGACCTGACCGGGGATGTGGTTCTTGAAGACGACCTCGGGATCGAGCGCGGAGCCCTTCGGATACGACGAGGCCTTCGCGCTCTTGTCCTGCTCGGCGTTGTCGACGAGATCGTACCCGCCGCAAAATCCTTTGCC
>JBJMQN010000087.1:0-2820 GCA_045802665.1 Myxococcaceae bacterium
GTGTCCGCCCACGGCTGAGCGAGCACCGCGGCGAGCGCGATCACGTCCGGGGAGACTCTCCGCGTTCTCGCGAGCGCCTTGAGCTCATCAATGCGCTCGCCGCGCGAGGTGAGCTTCCCGTTCGCGAGCGGCTCCTTCACGATCACCTTCACGCCGCGCTCGTGCGCTTCAGCCAGCGCTTCGCCCGCGCTGCGTTCGAACAAGTTCCACGTCGCCTGTACGGAATCGAAGAGTCGGCGCCCACCGCGCTTCACTTTCATCGCGGCACGGATCAACTCCGGCTGCTCGACTCCGGTGACGGTCACGCCCACCCGCACTCCGCCATCGCGAATCCGCGCGAGCTCATCGAGCACCTCGCGATCCCTCAGCACTCCCGTCTCGAACGTCGCCGAATGGATCTGGTACAGCGAAACCGCGTCGCCCAGCAGCGCGCGCGTCTCCGACCACTGCTCACGCAGGGCCTGCACCGAGTGATCCTTCACCTCGTGCACGTCCGCTCGGAGCTTCCAGCCGCCGACGTAGCGGTAGCCCCACTTGGAGCCGATGACGGGCCGCTTGCCTCGCGAGGTCAGCCACTCCGCCACGAACTCCTCGGCGCGCCCGTACGATCTCGCTGCGTCGAAGTAGCGGATGCCCAGCCGCCACGCCTCGTCCATCACCGCGAGCGCGTGCGCCTTCATCTTCTGCACGGTGCGCGACGCGGGCAGATCCTCGTCGTGTCCCAGCGTCATGTACGCAGGCCGTCCCAACGCCGCGAGACCCAGCCCGAAGCGCGTCACGCCGCCCTGACTTCCGATCTTCTGGTCAAAGGCCGCATGTGAAGACCGCCGCGCGGGCGCAGCGTCACCAGCGGATCCGCTTCGGGCACCTTTCCGTCCAGCGTCCTCGGCGCGAACTGCTGCGCGATCGTCGCCACGACCAGCTGCGCCTCCATCATCGCGAAGTTGTTTCCGATGCACTGCCTGGGTCCGCCCAGAAACGGCATGTAGAGGAAACGCGGACGCTTTGCCTGCTCTTCTGATGTGAACCGGTCGGGGCGGAACTCGTCTGGCGCGTCCCAGTATTGCGGCAGCCGGTGCATCAGGTACGGGCTCAGGTCCACCGCGCTGCCTTTGCGGATACGGAAGCCGCAGAGCACGTCGTCCTCTTTCACCTGCCGCGAGAGCACGTAGACGGGCGGGTAGAGGCGCATCGTCTCTTCGATCACCATCTTCGTATACGCGAGCTTCGGCACGTCCTCGAACGTGGGCGTCCTTCCGCCGAGCACCTGCGCGAGCTCCGCGTGCAGCTTCCGTTCGGCCTCCGGGTTCTGCTCGAGCATCGCCCACAGCCACGAGAGCGCGGTCGCAGTGGTCTCGTGTCCCGCCAGCAGCATCGTCGTCACTTCCGACCGGAGCTGCTCGTCCGTCATCTGCTCGCCGGTGTCCTCGTCCTTCGCGAGCATGAGCATCGAGAGCAGATCGCCCGTGTCCTCGAAGTGCGCCCGCTTCGCCGCGACGATCTCGCGCACCACCTCATTCAGCGTCCGGTGCGCGGTTCTGAATTCGCGGTCGTACTTCGTGGGCAGAACCGGCGGGACGAGGCGGAAGGTGCGGAAGCGCTCGACGAGCTGCGCGCTGAGCACGTTGAAGGACGAGGAGACGCGATCGATCTGGCTTCGCTCCACGCCGGTGCCGAAGAGCGCGTTCGAGGCGACCTGCACCGTGAGCTGCATCATCTCTTCGACGATGTCGCGCGGCTCGTTCGGATCTTCGCTCCAGCGCCGCACGAGGTCCGTCGCGCCATCGGTCATCACCTTCGCCATCCCGGCGATGCGCTGACGATGGAAGGCCGGCTGCGCGAGACGCCGCTGACGCAGCCAGAAAGTTCCCTGACTCGTGAGCAGCCCGTTGCCGAGCACGTACCGCATGAACGTGTAGCTCAGGTGATCCTTGGTGTAGTTCTGCACGTGATCCTGGAGCACGCGCTTCACGGCTTCGGGATCGCTGATGAGGTGCGCTCGGAGTGTGCCCATCCGCAGCTTCGCGATGCCGGGATACTCACGGCCGGTGCGCAGGATGAATTGCAGCGGGTTGCGGCGGATCTCCGGGAGATGTCCCAGGAGGAGCGATTCGGCTTTCGGCCCGGTCGGCTCCTTCGCAGCGTGGAAGTCCAGAGTCTCCATGGCACCACCTCCTGAGTGCCCGATAGGTACTCCGCGCGCGAAAGAAACACTAATTGAACGATCGTTCAGGCGATTGTTTTTCTAATAGACCTGAATCGTCCCGGCAAACCCGTATGGCCGCTGCGCTGTCAGCGCGAGAGCCACCAGCGCTTGAACGCGCCGAAGGTGATCTTTCCGGTGCGATCGGTGTCGACGACGTCGAGCGCGATCTGAAGCGTCTCGTCGTCGGGGTTCTGCCCCATCGCCTCCAGCAGCCGCGAGAACTCCTCGCGATCGATCTCGCCGGTCCGGTCGCGATCGTAGCGCTGGAAGATGTCCACCATCTCGTCGCCTGAAGAGGTGAAGTCATCCACCGGCGCGTGCTTCGCGGTCAGATTCTCCGGACGGTATTCGGGGATCACCGTGATGGAGGGGGAGAGCCCCGAGTTCTTCTGCGCGCTCGCGCGCTTCTTCGGCGCCGCCCGCTTCGCGGACTTCTTCGGAGCCTTGGCGCGAACGTTTCCCCGAGGCTTGGTCCGAGTTTTCGCCCGACTCTTCGCCGCCGGCCGCTTACTCGAACGCTTCGCCGCCGCGCGTCGGGTGGACTTCTTCGCCGCCTTCGCTGGACGCTTCGCCTTCTTCTTGCTGGCCATGAGCACCCCTCCGGGAAAGCCCGA
>JBJMQN010000088.1:0-8383 GCA_045802665.1 Myxococcaceae bacterium
GACGGCGGTCAGTTCTTTGGCGGGCTTGCGGGCATCACCAATGGCATCGAGTCGGTCGATCCCTTCAACGTCGCGATCGACAAGCTCGGTGGCGCCCTTGGTTTGCCTCCTGCGATTCGCAACATCGCCAAGGTCGTGATCGGTCTGAACACCGGCAACTTCCTCCTCGCCGCGAACGGGGCCGCGGGCTTGATGGCGGAAGCCAACAAGAACGAGCCCGCGAAGACCGAGATGGCTCCGCCGAGCGATCCGGCTGTCGCCAGCGCCGGCTACTGCTCCACCGCAGCGCCGCCTGCGCCCACCTACGGCGCCGCGCAGGCGATGGACATGAACAGTGCCGAGTTCATGAACTGGGTTCCGTCGGATCCGTACCTGCGTCAGATGCGCCAGGAGGCCATCGACGCGAAGCACTGCGGCGACCCGGCGCACGCCGACTTCTGCATGCGCAACTACGAGCGCTTCGCTCGCGAGTACCTCGAGAACAACTACCACGGCACGCGCGATGAGTTTGAGCAGCACTTCAACTGCAAGCTCGATTCGTGCGGTGGTGGCGGTGCCAGCGAGCTCATCATTCGGCCGCTCGTGAGCGGCGCGGCTCAGCCGGGCGTTTCCTTCGGTCCGGGCAGCTACACGAGCGGAACGGGCGAGACCGGGTCGGCGCCGCCGAGCTACTCAGCTGGATCGTCTTCCGGTTCTCCCGACAGCTCCATCTCGACGCTGTACGACAAGCTGGCGTCAGCCCACGGGGCTACCGACGAGGCTGCGAAGCATCTCGACTCGCCCGAGGGCCAGCTGAAGTACCAGGAGGCGAAGCAGAGGGAGCAGGAGCTGTTCACGCTGCTCTCCAACATCATTCAGATGAACCACCAGATGGCGATGACCGCGATTCAGAACATGAAGGGCTAACCGCCATGGGACGAATCCTCAAGAACTCGGAGATGAACGTGAACGCGATCAACGAAACCACTGCGAAGCTGAAGGCGTACGCGCGGGGCGAGATGACCTGGGCGGAGGTCGAAGGGATAACCTTCGAAGAGGCGAAGGCGATTGCGCAAGTGGGCTGCGACCTCGCCGGCGCGGGGCGGCTCGAAGAGGCTCGGATCATCTTCGAGGGCCTCGTCGAGATGAACCCGAAGGACTCGGCGGCTCGCGCGGCGCTCGGGACCGTGTACCAGAAGCTCGGTCGCTCGGACGAAGCGATGGTCGAGTACAGCGCTTCGCTGGCTCAGGATCCTCGCAACCCGGTGGCGCTCGCGAACCGCGGCGAGCTTCGGCTCAAGGCGGGTGATCGCAACGGGTTCACGGACCTGGCGATGGCGATCGATTCGGATCCTCACGGCGAGACGGCTGCAGGGCGGCGCGCGAAGGGGCTTCTGAAGGCGATCGCGATGGCGGCGGTGGAGCAGGTGAAGACGCAGTCGCCGTAGAGGTGTGGGTGGCGCGAGCGTTGGGGAGCGTTCGCGCCCCGGGCAGCCGGCAGGTGAGGTCAGGGGATAGGGGATTTCAAGGGGGAGGACCTCACCTGCTGGCAGCCGCTTTCATCGACTCGACCTGGGCAATCCGGTCGGTCACCGTGGGATGGCTCCAACCTCGCCAGACCACCCACTTCGGCGGATCCGGGTCCATCTTGTTCGCCCGCGCCGCCTTGATGAGCATCGCTTCGAACGCGTCTGGAGCTTTCGTGAGCTCGACGGCGAAGCGGTCCGCAGCAAGCTCCCGTTCACGCGAGAAGTAGCCAGCGATGGGCGCTGAGTAGCTAATCGCCATGAAGACGACCGCGCTCACCAACGGCAGCGTGCGGATGTCTCCGTAGCGTTCGATGCCCCAGAACTTTCTTTTCGTGCTCCAGAGAATCAGCCGGTGCACCAGGTACAGCACCGCGATGATCGCGAAGAAGGACGCGACTCTGCCTGGCCACTTGTTCTCCTGAACGTGCCCGGCTTCATGCGCAACCGCGGCGGCGATCTCGTCGGGCGTCAGTTTCTCCAGCAGCGAGTCATTCATCACGATCGTGCGCGTGGGCCCCTGCCCGGCGAAGTAGGCCTGAACCTTCGTCGTCGCCCGCGATTGCTTCTCCACCACGACGTCGCGGAACGGCACGTTCGCCTGGTTCATCACCGCGGTCACCCGGTCGCGCACCGGGCCGGCTGGCAGCGGCGTCTGATCGAAGTAGACCTGGTTGCGATAGGGATCGATCGCCGCCGCCGCGAACATGGCGATGCCAGCGGTCACTCCGAGCACGAGCCACCAGCGCTTCATCCTGCGCGCGAGCCCATAGAGCCCGAACGCGAGCGCGGCGGTGGGGATCGCGTCGAGGAAGATCTCCTTCCCCGAGTCCCACGCGAACGCTCCGGGCGAGTAGTTGCTGAGCCCGTGGCGGTGTTCGAGCACGTAGCCGAAGTAGATGTTGAGCGGCAGCATGAGCAGCGCGCCCAGCAACAGGTCGTAGATCGCGAACAGGAGCGCCACGCCCCAGCCTCGTTCGCCCCAGAGCTTGTCGAGCGCAGCAGGGATCGCCCGAACCACCGGCAATTTCCGCGCGCCTCCGAGCCGGAGCTCGAGCCACGAGGCGGACTTCTCCGCAGCCCGATACAGCGGACGGATGAGGTACCGGAGCGTGACGAACAGGAGCGCGAACCGGAAGACATCCCCGCACGCCGCCCAGATGTAATGGGGCAGGTGATACGCCTTCACCTCCGCCAGCTGCTCGGGTGTGAAGATGGCCTCGGTCACGGGCGCCGCACGCTAGGCGGAAGTCGGTGGACCGAGAAGCGCCGTCGAAACCGACGCCCTGCCGCTCAAGAGGAGTGCGGCGACTTCCGGGCCTTCTTCGCGGGCGTCTTCTCCGGCTGGGGCTCGGGCTGCTTCTCTTCCTCGGCCTTGTCGGCGTCGTTCTGCTCTTCTTCCTGAGCCTGAGCGAGCAGCAGGTCCTTCATCTTCTGGAGCCGTTCGCGCGTCTGATCCACGAACGGATTCCGCTGACCGATTCGTTCGGCGGCTTCGAGGGTGCGCTCGTAGATCGTGATCGCCTTGGTGATCAGGATCCGGATCTTCTTGCGCAGCTCCTGCTGATAGACCGCGGCCTCCTCCTCGTTCAGCTCCTTCGGCGCCGGCGAGGTCATCATGTGGTCGTACAGGTTCTCGTACAGCCCACCGATCTGGCTGCCCGCGGCGATCGCCCAGCGGCCGTCGTTCATCCGGATGCAGCGGAGGTAGTGGCCCTGCGCGGAGAGGAGGAGCTCGGCCTTGTATTCGAGATCTTTCGAGAGCTCGTCTGACGTCTTGTTCGAGTCGAGCGTCACGCTCTCGTAGTGGACCCGGTAGATCTCACCGACGAAGTACTGCGCCTGCGCGGCGTAGCGCGTGGTGTCTTCATCCGGGTCGAGGAGGTTCTGCCAGATGTTGACGGCCTTGCGCAGCGTGGCCTCGGCGGAGTCGTACGGGAGCTTGTTCGCGAGCGCATGCTCGAACTGGCAGATGCCCTCCTGCGCGAACGCTTCGATGCGGTCCTCGTCGGTCACATCCGCGCGGCCGCCGATCTTTCCGAGCACCTCCGCCGCTTCGTCGTAGCGCTCGAGCTGATACAGCGCGAGCGCGACCTGGAACGACGCCTTCAGCGCGACGCCGGTGCCTTTCTCCGGATCGGCGAGGTCGTGGAAGCGCTGCAGCGCCTCTTCCCACTGCTGCAGGCTGCGGTGCGAGAGGCCCGAGTTGTAGAGCGCGTCCGTGCGGCGCTTGCTGTCCGGGTGGAAGTCGCAGACGCGATCGAAGTAGCGCGCGGCCTGGCGGTAATCCTCGGCGCCGTACGCGGCCTCGCCCTTGGCCATGAGCTCTTCGTCGTTGAGCTTCTCGAGCTCCATGTCGGCGGTGATGGTGACCGCGTCGAAGTGCAGCTCTTCTTTGACCTGGTCCTTCTGTGCGCCGCGGGTGGTCACGCACCCCGTCGCCAACGCCGCCAACAACATCACCGCTCTGGTCGCCGAAATCCCGCGCACGCGCTGCTCCTTCACTGACGGTCCTTGCCGCTTCCCCCGCGGCCCCACCGCGTAGACATCTGATCCATCCGGCGGGTTCCGTCGCCCATCGCTTCGGCGGAAGCTTATGGGAGCAGGTCCCAGCAGGCGAACGCCAGAGATGCGTGCGCGGGTGGGATACGGACGTTCCGCTGGACGGCAGGCGAGCGCAGGTGACGGGAGGCGAACGGTTCGCGCCTCCGGACCCAAGGCCGTCGCGCGGACGCATGTGCGCGGGCGCAGCGAACAGCACTAACGCTTCCGGCCCGCTTCGGAGTGGTCAGCCTCCGACGGTGATGGTGCGATCTCCCAGCAGGTATTCGCCGGTGTGGTGCAGGCCTTTGAGGTCGTGCACGTCCAGCTCGAAGCGGGGGACGAAGATGAGCGGCGTCGCACCGACCTGCTCGCGCAGCCTCGCGATGCCGGCCTCGTCCTGACTCGCGAGGACGTCCTGCTCTTTGAGCGTGGTGAGCACCTTTCCGCGGAGGGGCTCGGAGAGCTTCTCGGCGGCGGCGCGGTCGGTGGCCGTGGGCCTCGGATGGACTCGGTTCACCACGATGGCGCCCACGTGCATCTGGTTCTGCTGGAGGACGGTGTGGAAGTGGACCGCTTCGTCGATGCGCTCGGGCATGGGCGCGGTGACGAGGACGAAGCTGGTCTGAGGGCTCGCGAGGAGGCCGCGGACCTGGTGCGCTCGTTCGCGGAAGCCCTGGTTCAGGCCGCTGATGGCGAGCAGAAACTTCGCGAGCTCCTGCAGGGTCTCCGCGCCGGTGAACCGCGAGAGCGTCTTCGCCACGTAGCTGCTGCCGAGCGAGAAGAGCTGCAGGCCCACGCGCCCGGCAGCGAGGGCAGGGGTCAGCAGGAACTTCGCCGCGTCGTTGTCGAGGAAGTCCAGCGCGTGCGCGGTGGGCGGCGTGTCGAGGACGATGAGCTGATAGTCGCGCTGGCTGCGCAGCTCCCACAGCTTCTCCATCGCGATGTACTCCTGCGACCCGGCGAGCGCGGAGCTGAGCGACTGGTAGAAGCGGTTCTCCAGAATCTTCTGCCGCTTGTCGGGTGGGGCGTACCTCGCGATGAGGTCGTCCCACGTCTGCTTCATGTCCAGCATCATCGCGTGCAGCACGCCGTTGGGCTCGAGCCCCGCGCTCACGAAGCTTGCCGGCGCGATGGCAGCCTCCTGATTCCCCAGCTCCGTCAGGCCCAGCGAGTTGGCGAGCCGTTTCGCCGGATCGATCGTGCAGACGAGGCTCTTCTTTCCCTCCAGCGCCGCCTCCAGCGCGAGCGTCGCCGCCACCGTCGTCTTGCCCACGCCGCCCGAGCCCACGCAGACGATCACATTCTTCGAGGGCAGCAGTGTCTTCAGAGGGCTGGTCATCCGGCAGCTCCCGAAGGGGGAGACACCGACGTGGCCGTCGCGGCCGGGCCAGCTCTGCGCTCGAGCGGAACGCGACCGTGATTCACGCGGACGCTCCGGTGAGCAGCGGGCGGAGGTGCTCGCCGATCTGCTCGATCGCCGCGCGCGAGAAGTCGTTCACGTAGAGCCTGGGGACCTTCACCACCGGCACGGGCAGCCCGGCCGCGAGCTTGCGCTCCAGCGCTTTGGAGATGTCCGCGCGCTCTTTGTGCGCGTGCACCAGATCACCGAGAGACGGCGACTGCGCTCTGGCTTTCGCGACGTCGTCGTCGGTGAAACGCTCTTCGATGAAGGCGTTGAGCACGCTCGCGGCGACGGGGACTCTCACTCGTTTCTGCAGCGCCGCGTAGAGGTCCAGGGTTTCGTTCACCGGCATCTCTTCGGGGAGTGAGACCAGGAGCGCGGCGGTGCGCTCGCGATCGACGAGCAGATCGCGCATCCATTCGGCCTCCTTCGACATCGGGCCGGGCGGCACGGTGTCGATGATCACCTGCGGCACCGAGAGGTAGCTGATCGCGTGGCCGGTCGCGGGCGCGTCCATCACCACGAGATCGAACCGCGGGCGGCCGTCCGGATCCGTCTCCTTCACGTGGTAGAGGATCTTCCCGAGCATGACGAGCTCCTGCAGGCTCGGGACGAAGCGCAGGAAGTAGCGGACGAAGCGGTTCTCGAACACGGCGTTGTAGACGGCCTTGAACCGGAGCGTCATCAGCGCGTACTCGCGCATCGCTTCGTTCGGGCGGACGTCCACGGCCCAGAGGTTTCCGTCGATTGCGGTGAGCTCGGGGCCCACCGGCGGATGGCCGAGGAGCAGCGTGATGCGCTCCTTCGCGTTCACCTCGCAGACAAGGGTCTTCTTCCCCGCCTTCGCGGCGGCGAGGGCGATGGCGGCGGAGATGCTGCTCTTGCCTACGCCGCCTTTCCCCGAGACGACCACGAGGCGCTTGTCGAAGAGTCCTGCCATACGAAGGGCCGCGCACCGTAGGGACGGTACCCAGGGCTGTCAACGCAGCTTTCCGGCGCTTGACACCCTTCGCACTGGCCCGTCCAATGCGCCGCCATGCTCAAAGACAACCCGGTGATGAAGAAGCTCGTCGAGACGGGCGAAGAGCGCGTCGGAAAGATCGCGCAGCAGCTGCTCTCCAACGAGAAGTTCGTGGCCGCCATTCAGACGCTGGTCAGCCGGTCGCTGGCCGCGAAGGGCACGCTGGACAAGTCGCTTCGGTCCGCGCTCTCCGCGATGAACCTGCCGTCCACCGCGGACGTGGAGCTGCTCCGCGGCAAGGTGGAGGATCTCGAGCGGATGCTCTCCTCCATCGAATCCAAGGTCGAGCAGATCTCCAGCAAGAAGTAGAGGGCCATCACCACATGCGCCGGATCGCGTTCATCAACGAGAAGGGCGGCACCTGCAAGACCACGCTCGCGGTGAACGTGGCCGCGTATCTGGCGGAGAAGAAGCAGCAGCGCGTGCTGCTGGTGGATCTGGACACGCAGGGCCACGCGGGAAAGTCGCTGGGCCTCGATGTCCGGCAGCTGCAGCCGAACGTCTTCCACTGGCTCTCGGACAGCTCGGTGAAGTTCGAACAGGTCGTCCAGCGGACCGCGCTGGAGAACCTCCACGTCGTCCCGTCCTACAAGCAGATGGGCGAGTTCCCGATCGAAGTGGCGCAGGACCCGGAGCGCGCTCGGCTTCTGGAGCGGCGGATCGGTGAGGCGGAGAAGCTGGGCTACGACGTGGTGGTGTTCGATTCGCCGCCGTCGATGGGGCTCGCGATCACCAACATCCTCGTCGCCGCCGAAGAGGTGGTGATTCCGGTCGCGCTCACGTACCTGTCACTGGACGGCTGCGCGGAGGTCGTCGCCAGCGTGCAGAAGATCGCCGCGGACTTCGACAAGCCCGAGCTGCGCGTGTCGCTCGTCGTCCCGACGCTGTATCGGAAGACGGCGCTGGCGGACGAGATTCTGCAGAAGCTTCAGAGCTACTTCCCGAAACAGGTGGCCACGCCGCTCGGCTTCAACGTGAAGATCGACGAGGCGCAGAGCCACGGGAAGACGATCTGGGAGTACGCGCCCTGGAGCCGCGGGGCGCAGATGCTGGAGGCGATCGCGGAGGAAGTGATCGCCGCGGGCAAGAAGTCCGCTGCGCGGGGAAAAGCGGTCGCGTAAGGCGCGCCGCGGGCTCGGACCTGGCGGCGTCCCGTCGCGAAAAGCGGTCGCGTAGGGCGGCGTGGCGGCTCGGACCTGGCGGACCGTTCGGAGGAGCTCGTCCCGAGCGGAGCCGAAGGGCTCAGGCTGATTGGCTCAACGCTTCTTTTCGAGCTCGTCGAGCTTCTTCTCGATCGAATCCAGCCGGCTGTGGAGCGTTTGCAGATCTCTGCCCATCGCCGGCAGATTTCCGGAGAAGTTTTCCACGGCGGCCTTCACGCGCTCGTCGACCTTCTTCTGCCACTCTTCCAGCGCGCGCTGGCTGCCCTTGAGCAGCTCGGCGGGGTTCAGCTTCGCGGCTGCGGCGGCGGCCTCCGGAGTGGCTTCTTTCTCCTCCATGCCTTCGCGGCCGAGCAGCTTCTCGATTCGGCTCTCTGCCTCTTCGCGGATGGAGGCGACGCGCGGGGAGAGCTCGCGGTTGATGAAGCCGGTGATGGACTCGGACGGGTGGCGGATGATCTCGCGCAGGACCGACAGAGGCATCCGGTTCTTCTTCTTCTCCTCTTCAAAGATGATCTGCGCGAGCGTGACGGAGGTCAGGTCTTCCTTCGACCGGTTGTCGACGACCTTCACCTCGACGCCCTGCTTGATCATCTCGGCGATCTCGTCGAGCGTGACGTAGCGACTCTCGACGGTGTCGTAGAGCTTGCGGTTGGTGTACCGCTTGATGACCTTGGGCTCTTTTGCCGGGTTGGCGCTGTCGCTGGGGTTCGGCTCGCTCATCGGTGTCGTTCCTGGACGCCCACACTGC
>JBJMQN010000089.1:0-8057 GCA_045802665.1 Myxococcaceae bacterium
AACACTTACCAAACAACACGCACATCCGATCAATGAAGGCTCCCGCCCCGCACGCTGGATCGATGATCCGCATCGGCCCCTCATCAGGGACCAGCGGCGCGACGGCGTCGATCACCGCCTGCACCAGCCACCCAGGCGTGAACCAGGCGCCCTGCGCCCTCCGAGCGTCACCTCGGAGTGACTCAAATCGCTCGGCGAGCGCCTGTTCGTTCCGCGCCATCTTTGGCGAACCTAGCCCAGTCGCCGCGAGTGGAAAGATGGTGTAATCAGATCCAAGCCATGGCGCCGCCCAAGAAGCCCGCACCCCCGGCGGAACCTCCGCTCGAAGAGTTCGATGACGAGCTCACCGAGATGGGTTTCCCGGAAGGTGACGACGGGCTTGGCGACATCAACTTCGACGATCTCGACAATCTGGAAGGCGTGCCGCTCGACCAGAACGAGGGCACCGGGCGGCACATCGTCGAGCGCGACGCGTTCGAGGACTCCCAGGTCCAGACGGACGCGAAGAAGCGGATCGGCGGCGCGCAGCTGCAACGGCAGACCGCCCCCGAGGTGTCCCAGGGCCCGTGGCGCGAACGCGCGTTCGTGCCGCGAGGGACGCTGCCCCGCGAGGAGATCCTCTCCGGCATCGAGAACGCGCTGAAGGTCGCGCAGCTTCAGGGGCCGGGCGCGAAGGTGGACAAGGTCCGCAGCGCGCTCAAGTTGGAGCTCATGCCGCTGCTCCGTCAGGCGGTGGAGCAGGCCGGCGGCGACGGCATCGACTCGTGGATTTCGCAGATCACCCACCCGCCGGGGAAGAAGCCGCGCGACCTGATGCTGATGGAGCTCGTCGCGCGCATGGATCGCTTCAACCGGGCGGCGGACGTGCGGACGCTGCTCATCGCCGCGCACGAAGTCTTCAAGTCCATGTCCGCGAGGCTCAGTCAGCCCACGACGCCGAAGCTGTCGCTCAAGACGCTGGAGCAGGAGCTCGAGGGCCGCGTCGACGTGGACGTGATTCTTCAGATCCTCTTCTCCACCGACGATGAGCTGAAGTCGCGCATCAAGAATGTGGATGAGTCGCTCGAGCAGCTCCGCATTCAGCTCCGCGGAATGGCCGGCATGCAGCCCGAGTCGCTGATGTGGAACTTCTCCCGGCTCAAAGTGGAGAAGCGCGTCATCGAGGCGGAGCTCAAGCGGCGCACGCCGGCGCGGTAGGCGGCCCAGCCGCGACGTTCGGCTGCCCGGCTACTTCCGTTTCCTGCGCTGAATCAGAAGCCCGAGCACGGCGGCGAACAGCAGGTACGTGGTGAGCGCGCGCACCTGATTGCAGCCATCCGGCGAGAGGTTCAGCAGCGACCGCTGAGTGCAATCCGGGAGGCAGGTCTTCGTCGCTTGCTCGCAGTTGGCGGAGACGCACTCGGAGTTCTGCGCGCACGCCGCGCCGCCCGGCTTTTTCACGAGGCAGAGATCGTCCGCGCTGCCGGCATCCTGCGGGTCGCAGTATGCGTTCGACGTGCAGCTCGTGAAGTCGCAGAGCTGGCCGGGCCCGGGCAGCTTCGTGCAGACGTTGTTCGCGCAGTGGAGGTCTTTGCCCTCGCAGCTCTGGTTCGGGACCAGACCACACGGCTCGTTCTCCACCGGGAAGTTCGCGCAGCTGCCGGTCCCCGCGCCGCCGTCAGTGAGCTGCGGCGCGTTGCAGTAGCCGTTCGCGCACTCGCGGGTCTGGTTGAAGCCATCGCCGCAGCCCTGGCCGATGTCGGGGAGCGGCCGGCACAGCCCGGTCGTTCCACCGTCCGTGTTGCGCGCGCAGAAGTTGTCGCCGTAGAGGCAGTTGCCGCGCATGCCGTTCTGAGGGCCAGTGATGATGCACGCCGTGTTCGGGCGCGGCTTGAGGGTGCAGGTGTTGGAGGTGCCGCAGTAGTACTGGCCCACGCACTGCCCGCCATCCTGCGTGCAGCTCGCGCCTTCCAGGCCCAGCAGCGTGCAGAGCTTCGTCTGCGGATCGCATCGGCTGCAGGTCGTGTCAGCGCAGATCGGCTGATCCACGCCGCTCTGGCTGCACGGCTCGCCCAGCTGCGCGAGCGGCCGGCAGGTCGCGGTTCCGGCGTCGGACGGCTGGACGCAATAAGCGCTGGGTCCGCAGAGCTGATCTCCGGCGTTGCTGCACGGATCGCCCGCATCGATGGACGGCGTGCACTTGCCGCTGTTGCACACGAGCCCGGTGTCGCACTGGATGGTGCTCAGGACGGTGCACGAGCCGTTCAGCGGAATGCGCGTGGGCGTGCAGATGTAGCCCGCGTCCGGTCCGAGCGCGCACTGCTCGTTCCGGCTCGCGCAGAGATCCTGGCTCGGGTTGCACTTCGTGTTGGACGGCAGCTTCGGGGTGCAGACGCCGCCGCACGAGGTCAGCGTCGTCGGCCGGCAGTAGAGGCCGAAGGCGCACTCGTCGTTCATCTGGCAGCTGCCGCCGCCGGGCACCGTCCCCACGAGGACGTTGTCGCAGGGAAGGGGCAGTCCACCGGGGCCGACACCGGCGTCCGCAGGCAAGCCGCCGTCGTGCTGCCGGCCCAGATCTCGACACGCGCCCGCCGCGACCGGGTCATAGGTCATTCGAGCGCCGGCGATCGCGGCTCGCGCCTTCTCATTGGTGACGCCGAAGCCGCCGTCAGGGCCGCAGTTCACGAACGTGTTGAGGGTATTGCCGATGGTCGAGCTGGAGGGCGAGCCGCCGCCGAAGTCGAAGATGGGGAGGTGAGACACATCGTCCGGCGTGAGCGCCTGCCCGCAGCGCGTGGAAGACAGCTCGAAGCTGTGGGTGAGTCCGGCGAGCTCCGCAGCGCAGAGATCGTCGAACGGAATCGCGCCGAAGCTGACTCCGCCGCCACCACCGCCCACGCCGCCGCCCGTGCCTCCGCCGGAGCCGCCGCCGAAGCCGCCGCCGGTGGATCCTCCAGCGCCCCCTCCGGTGCCACCGTCCGCTCCGGTTCCACCGCCACAGTTGCAGCCGGTGACGACGACGCACAGCGCGAGGCAAAGCCAGGAGCGGGTCATAGGCCCGCGATTATGGGGCCGCGCCGCTCATCCGTCGCGCAGATTCCTCAGTGCCGAGCGTCGTCCACCCGCTCCACCGTCGGCGGCCCCGCAGGGCCCGCACCGACGCCGATCACCCCGGCCGGCCCCGTCACCGGGAGCTGCAGCCGTTCGCGCCGAATCACGAGAAGCTCCTTGATCACGACCTGCAGCGCCGCGACGGCAGGCACCGCGATGATCGCTCCGGGGATCCCCGCGAGCTCCGCGAAGATGAGCACCGAGCCCAGCGTGATGAGCGGGCTCACGTTCACCGTGCGCCGATAGACCATGGGGCCGAGGATGTGGTTCTCGAACTGCTGTAGACGATGAAGAAGCAGCCCATCGCCACGCCCTTCCAGAGGCCGCCGGTGAGCGCGACGATCGCGGTGATGAACACGCCCACCAGCGTGTTGCCCGCGAGCGGCACCAGGCTGGAGAGCCCAGAGAGGATCCCCAGCGGCAGGAAGAAGGGCACCTTCAGGATCGCGAGCATGATCGTCGAGCAGGTCGCGTTCACGCCGCAGATGAGGGCGAGGCCGGAGAGATAGCCGCCCACCGCTCGATAGATCTTCGAGAGCACGCGTTCGTAGCGCACGCGCCGGTCAGGCAGCGCCTCGTCGAGCAGCGCCCGGATGAGCCCTCCACCGAACAGCAGCATGAAGAGGGTGAGGAAGATGACCGTCACCACGCCGGCGAGCACCGCGAAGATGCCCGACACGGCCTTCACCACCGGCTGCGCGCCCTCTGAGAGGTGCGCCGGGGCCTGCTGCTTGAACTGCTGCAGCTTCTGCTGAATGTGAATCCGAGCGTCGATCTCCTGGTAGGCGGAGGTCTGCTGCGCCTTCTTCAAGAGCTCCGGGCCCTGCTGGGCAAAGTCACGGCCCTGTCGCACCGCGGGCGGAATGAGCAGCAGGAACACGCCCACGATGAGGCCGACGAACGCGAGCATCACCACCGCGATGCCGGCCTTCCGCGGCACCTTCCTCCGACCGAGCGCCTCCACCCCATGGTTCAGCGCGGCGGCGAGGAACGCTCCAGCGAGGATCAAGGTCAGCGCGACCTTCGAGTGCGTCACGACCCAGGCGCAGAGCAGCACGCCGAGCACCGAGAAGCAGACGGTGACGACGGTTTTGACGCTCACTTGAGATCGCGCCACTTCCACCACCGGTCGCGCCATCCATCCCCCCGAGGAAATGGGATCAAGGTGTCCAGCGGGCCGGGGGCGGGCAACGTTTGGCCCCCGTGATCGGCCGCCTGCTCGCGGGTGTGAAACGAGCACTGGCGTGTGCACGCGCAGGTGTCACTGCGACACGAACGTTCCACTTTACGTTTTTTGGACGTTGAGACTTTCCCCAAGCCACCGGAATCACGACGCAATTTCTTGCGCACCACGTGTGTCACGGTGATCGCATGTAACCCTGATGTGACAGGGCACAGCGGTTGCTCATGGAGGTTCCCGTCGCAGTTGAACGGAGGACGTCCCCCATGTCCGTCAAAGTCTCCCGCATCGTCACCGCCCTCGTTCTGCTGGCCGCCGCAACGGCGCTCGCGCAGGACAAGGCCATCACCCAGGCCCGCGAACGCTGCGCCACGCGCGTCTCCATCGCCTTCACCGGCAAGTCGCCGAACGCGGCGATGATGTCTTCGGAGGATCCGCTGAGCAGCGTGCCCACGCTGGTCAACGATCCGGCGTTCATCGAACGGTTCAGCCGCTTCATCAACGCGAGCTTCAACCGCGATCTCGGCGCGAGCGCGGCGGAAGACGCGGCCTACTACCTCACCAAAGAGGTGCTCTCCACCGGCCGTCCGTGGCGCGATCTGTTCGTCGGCCCGTACCGCGTGGACAAGGATCCTTCGACGGGCAGCGTGAAGGTGTTCTCGGATCCGAACGGCCTCGGCTACTTCCGCTCGCTGCCGTGGCTCAAGCGGTACGCCGGCAACGAGCCCCAGGGCTACAAGCTCTCCACCGCCTACCGGATCATGAACAACACGATCGGCCTGCAGCTGGTCGCCTCCACCAACGCGCCGGACGCGGACGTCTCCACCGGCACGCGCAGCACCAACAGCCAGTGCCGGGTCTGCCACTTCGACAGCTTCTTCGCGTTGGACAAAGTTGCGCGCGTCCTGACGAAGCGGGTTGGCACCGGCGACACGATGACGTTCTCGCCGCCGGATGAAGGACCGCAGCCGCTGTTCGGCACGCAGATCAAGGACGACAAGGAGCTCGTCGAGGCGCTCGTGAACTCCACCGACTTCCAGTTCCGCGCCTGCCGCCTCGCGTTCAACTTCCTCTACGGCCGCGACGAGAACACCTGCGAAGGCCCGATCTTCGACCGCTGCATGGACGCCTTCGCCCTCGACGGGAAGATCCAGTCCGCCATCACCTCCGTCGCCACCGACGCGAGCTTCTGCCAGTAACGAATTCGAGAGAGAGGAATACCGCCATGAACAAGATCAAGACCGCTCTCGTGTTGGTTGCTCTGACCGGATGCACCTTCGGCAGCACGGACATTCAGGTGACGGGACAGCTGGACCCGAACGCCAACAAGCCGGTTGCTCCCGCTGAGCCAGACCCGGTTCAGAAGGATCCGACGTCGGCGCGCTGTGATGTGGGCCGCAGCTGGGTGGGGCTCGGTGGCACGGAGCTCACCAAGGGCCGTTCGGACCTGGACGTCGGCATCAACCGTGGCCGCGTGAAGCCGTTCGACGCGCTGCCGGACGAGTACAAGCGCGTGCTGGGAACGACGCCCGCGCTGCTCACCAACATGGGCTCCACGTTCGGCCAGGCGGCGAATCGCTGGTTCGTCGAGCCGCAGTCGTCCGCGATCACGCTCTACACGTCGTACCGGATCGCCTTCCAGGGCTGCCTCTCGTACACGGCGAACGCGGGTGAATACGCGAACGCGCCGGACGCGAACACCGCCGCCACCGAGTGCACGAACTTCGCGGAGAAGTTCTGGAGCCGCACCCCCGAGCAGGATGAGCTCGACACCTGCGTGCAGGTGGCCATGGTCGATACTCAGACCGAGACTCAGGCGCGCCGTCGTTGGGCGTACACCTGTGCGTCGGTCCTCACCGCTGCTGGATTCGTCTCGTACTAGCGAGTTTTTTCGGAGAACTGCCATGAAGAACCATCGCCTCTCCCGCCGTTCGTTGCTCCAGGGTGCCGCAGCTGCCGGCGCCGCGCTCGCGTACACCAACCTCTCCGGAGGCTCGCTCCTGTCCACCGCGTTCGGTCAGGTGGAGCCGGAGAAGCCGTGCCTGCTGCTCATCTTCCTGGACGGCGGGTACAACTCGCTGTTCTGCAGCGCGGACTCGTTCGTCTCGGCGAACACGTTCGGCTGCACCGGGTCCAACACCAAGGACCTCGGCAACGGCCTGGTCGTGGACGGCGCGACGTTCGGGACGATGCCGTCTCAGGCGCTCTCGCACATGTCGACGATCGGCGTGCACCACGGCATCACCAGCCACGACGGCGCGCAGAACGCGGACATGTCGGATGGCACGCGCAGCTACGGCCTGCAGCTCGCCGCGAGCATGGGCGGCGATGCGTCGATCAAGTGCGCGGTCGTCGGTGACCGGATGCCCGCGGGCCCGGCTCCGGCGGAGAGCGGCGTGTCGCGGCAGCAGATCCTCGACATGAACAGCACGATCGCGGCGCTGGGTGGCGCGGCGGATCCGGCGACGCCCAAGCGCGAGATCGCCGCGGCGGGAATGATCACCTCGCAGCAGATGAGCAACCACCGCATCATCCAGAGCCCGAAGTCGCTGCGGACCGTGAAGGACGGGTTCGACACGGCGATCGAGACGCTCAAGCAGCCGGTGCAGACGCTGGATTACAACGAGATGGCGACGGCGTACGGCATCGCGACGACGACAACGGCGGTCTCGAACTTCCGCACCCAGATGGTCGCCGCGGAGCTGATGGTCCGCGCCGGCGCGAACGTGATCTTCGCGGTGGATGGCGGCTGGGACACGCACGGTGATTCCAACGGCGACAACGTCCGCGCGCAGATGAACAACCGCATCCTGCCTCCGCTGAACACGTTCCTGCAGCGCACGCTGACGATGACCAACAAGAACGTGGTCACCGCGATCATCGGAGATTTCGCGCGGTCACTGCCCGGGTCTGATCACGCGACGGCGCTGTCCGCGACGGTGATCGGAAAGTACGTGAAGGTCGGGACCACGGGTCGAGTGTCCGCGAACGTCACGCTGCCGTCGGGGTCACCGGGTCCGCAGGAGTTCTGGGCGTACCTGGCGGACATCCTCAAGGTTTCCAGCCAGCCGTTCGGGAGCAATCCGCACTCGGCGCTGGTGCTTTGAGATAGGCGTTTTGCGTCGAGCGTCGAGCGGATCTCGCGCTCGGTCGTCGACGCTCACGCCGCTTCGCTTTCGGCGCGGCCGAACGATCCGATCGTCGTCGCGATCGCGGCGAACATCATCAGCACCAGCGCGAGCGCGACGTTGTTGAGCGACTCGCCGAACCCGATCAGCGCGAGCTCCGGCTGCATCGGCGTGGTCGCGCTGATAGCAGTGGTGCTGACGATCAGCCCTGTCACGAAGCCCAGGCTCCCCGCGAGCAGCGTCATCACGTTCAGCGAAACCAACAGGGGCACGAGCCGCTTCGCAGGCGCCAGCGAGTAGCGAAGCGCCATCACGATGGTCAGTGCTCCGCAGATCAGGGTGGGGAACATGCCCCAGCCGCCCTCATGAAACGCGTTCAGCATTGTGAACTCCCATGGTTTTGAGCCACCGACACCGTGCACGCGTCGCGGGTTTCCCGGCCCAGATCGTGACAAAAAAGGTCGGATTTAGTTCTCAACCTGTTCCGGTTGAGTTGGGCCTGACGAACTCGGCCACAACTCCGCGGAAATTCGGGGAGGGGACACCGCGGCGATTCAACCTGAGCTGGTTGAGCTCTATGCGGGACCATTGTCTGACGTTCGATTCGAGTTGATCCGCGCCGCCGCCGATCACATCGCGAATGCGCAGCTTCAACACCA
>JBJMQN010000090.1:0-5883 GCA_045802665.1 Myxococcaceae bacterium
GGGCATGACGAAGCGCTGGAGCGAGAGCGAGTTGCGGGGCCTCATCGAGGCCTTCGGCAACCCCATGATCATCGCTCGGGATGGGCGGATCCTCGCGGTGAACGAGGCGTGGCTTGCGGCGCTCGGCTTCGCGCGCGAGGCGGTGGAGGGCGCGGACTACCTCTCGTTCATTCCGCCGGAGGAGCTGCACCACATCGCCGAGCAGACGCGCCGCAGACGCGACGGCCTGCTCCCGGATGCGACCAGCCTTCAGGTGAATGCGCTCGACAGCAGGGGCGTGCGGCATCCGTTCATCCTCAACAACCGCGTCCTGAAAGCAGCGGACGGTGGAGCCGACTTCGTCATCACGTCCTGCGCGGAGGTGCCGGGCGGCGCTCGGGATCTGGAGCTCGCCGAGTGCCTGGTGAAGGTCGCCGCGAACCTCGTCGCGCGCACCGAGGAGCTCGTCCGGGAGAAGGCCATCCGCGGCTTCGAGCAGGCGGGCATCGTCGCCGCGCTGTATCGAGCGAACCGCCACGGCGCGCTGGATCCGCTGCTCGCGAACGTCGAGCTGCCGCCTCCGTCCGTGGACCTCGCGCGCGAGGCGTTCGTCGAAGGCCGCCCGGTGTACGTGCTCAACGAGGGCAAGCGCACCTTCCAGATCTTCGTCCCCGTCGTGCGAGCGGACGCGGACTCCGAGCTGCTCGTCCTCTGGGATTCGCGCTTTCAGACGCCGCACCTGTCCTTGCTCAAGCTCTTCAGCCAGCAGCTCGCGGCCGCTCTGGAGAGCACGCGGATCTTCATGCAGCTGCAGGATCGCAACGACGAGCTACAGCTCATGCTGGACCTCGCGCGCACGACCTCCGGCACGCTGGACCTCGCGACGATTCTGGACGTGGCCTGCGATTTCCTCGTGAAGCTGCTCGACGTCTCCAACTGCTTCATCATGCTGGTGGACCGCAAGACTCAGGTGCTGCGCGCGGCGGCCTCGTCGACCACGCACCGCCAGTTCTTCCGCGGGGTGGTGATTCCGCTCGCGTCCGAATCGGTCGCCGCTCTCGCTGCGAGCCGCGGCGTGCCGGTCGCGGTGGAGGACACGGAGCGGTCGGGAAGCTTCCGGCAGGATCTCGTGGAGCGCTTCGGCGAGAAAGCGATCCTCGCGCTGCCGCTCACCACGCGCCACGAGCTCATCGGCTCCGTCGTGCTGGATGACACGCGCGGGCCGCGGAAGTTCAACGAGGAGTTCGTGTCGCTGGCGCTGGCCACGGTGGGACAGCTCGCGCTCTCGGTGCACAACGCTCAGCTCTACGAGTCGCTCAAGGAGAGTTACGCGCAGCTCGCCGAGACGCGCGCGGAGATGGTGAAGCAGGAGCGCCTCGCGGCGTTGGGAGAGCTGTCCGCGATCGTTGCGCACGAGGTGCGAAATCCGCTGGGCGTCATCTTCAACGCTGTCGCTTCGCTAAGGCGGCTCAACCGGACAGACTCGGACGCGGGGATGCTGCTCGACATCGTGAAGGAGGAGGCGGACCGGCTGAACCGGATCGTCTCCGATCTGCTCGACTTCAGCAGGCCCACCGAGCTGGCGCTGGACAGCGAAGACCTGGACACGCTGGTGCGAGAGTCGGTCTCCGCCGCTCTGCTGGGGCAGGGCCAGGGCGAGGCCAGCTGGGACGTGGTCATGGAGCTCGATCCGTCGCTGCCCAGGGTGGCGATCGATCGCCGCCTGTTCCGGCAGGCGCTGATCAATCTCCTCGCGAACGCGATGCAGGCGATGCCGCGCGGTGGAAGGGTGTTCGTGCAATCGAGGTTGGACGGGCCGGAGGCGGTCCGCGTCGCCATCCGCGACGAGGGGCCAGGCGTTCCCGAGGAGGTCCGCTCGCGCATCTTCGAGCCGTTCTTCACCACCAAGGCGAAAGGCACGGGCCTCGGTCTCGCGGTGGTCAAGCGCATCGTCGAAGACCACAAGGGAGAGGTCACGCTCGACTCGAAACCGGGCGAGGGCGCGACGTTCACCATCCGGCTGCCGGTCCCCAGGCGCGCCGGAGAGCCAGCAGTGCTACAGAAGGTTTCGCCGTGAGCAACGCAGAAGTCCAGACCCGCCCTCCGCTGAACCCGCCCAGCAAGGGAAACCTCCTCGTGGTGGATGATCAGCGCAACATGCGCGCCACCACCGCGATGCTGCTCCGCGCCGAGGGCTACTCGGTGAGCGAGGCGGCCTCGGGCGACGAGGCGCTGCATCTGCTCGGTCAGGCGCCGGTGGACCTGATGCTGACGGATCTCAAGATGGAGCCGATGGACGGGCTCACGCTGCTCCGTCGCGCGCTGGAGGTCTCGCCGCAGACGCAGATCATCGTGATGACCGCGTACGGCAGCATCGAGAGCGCGGTGGAGGCGATGCGGCGCGGCGCGTACGACTACGTGACCAAGCCGTTCAAGGACGGCGAGCTCATCCACCGCGTCGGCCGTGCGCTCGAGCGCGGCAAGCTGCTCTCCGCGGTCCAGATGTTCGCGGGCGAGTTCAACAGCCGGCACGGACTCTCCGCGCTCGTCGGCCGTTCGGCGGCGATGCGCGAGCTCACCTCGCTCATCGCGCGCGTCGCGCCCACTGACGCGACCGTGCTGGTGCAGGGCGAGAGCGGGACCGGAAAAGAGCTCGTCGCGCGAGCGCTCCACGCGCAGAGCCGCCGCCGCGACCGCCCGTTCGTCCCCGTCAACTGCGCGGCCATCACCGAGAGCCTGCTGGAGTCCGAGCTCTTCGGTCACGCCAAGGGCGCGTTCACCGGCGCGGTGCGAGCGCGGCGCGGCCTGTTCGAGGAAGCGGATGGCGGCAGCCTCTTCATCGACGAGGTCACCGAGACGACCACGGCGTTTCAGACCAAGCTCCTGCGCGTGCTGCAGGAGGGCGAGATCCGCCGCGTCGGCGAATCCACGCAGCTGAAAGTGGACGTCCGCACCATCGCCGCGACGAACCGCGACATCCGGCGCGAGGTGGACGAGAAGCGCTTCCGGCAGGATCTCTTCTACCGGCTGAACGTCGTCACCCTGCGCGTGCCGCCCCTGCGCGAGCGGCTGGATGACGTGCCGCTCCTCGCCGAGCACTTCCTGCAGCGCGCCAACGCCCGGCCGCCGCGGAAGAAGCGGCTCACGGATGCAGCCGCGTCGCACCTGATGGGCTACAGCTTTCCGGGCAACGTGCGCGAGCTGGAGAACCTGGTCGAACAGGCCGCCGCGCTGTGCGAGGGCGATCAGCTGTTGCCCGAGGACTTTCCGCTGCGCCCGGGCGGACAACCTCTGCCGGTGTCAACGGAGTCGCAAGCGCCGGGGACGGGCTCACCCACGCTCGCGGAGGCTGTGTCCGAGGCTGAACGTCGCGCGATCGCCGCGGCGATGGAGAAGTGGCCGGACGATCTCGGCCGGGTCGCGGACGCGCTCGCGATCTCCCCGACAACCCTGTGGCGCAAGATGAAGCGGCTTGGCTTTTCCGGCGGCGGAGAGCCCGGCTCCGACCGGTTCTGAACAAAAGCGCTTCGACGTTTCGTTCACTTTGATCTCGACAGAACGTCGAATGAAATGCGTTCGCGGGTGAACATTGTGCCGCTGCAAGGTTCCACAGGTGATCAGAGCGCGAGAGGGCGGGCCTGCGGCGAGTGAAGGCAACTGGCGACAACGACAGCCCTTTTTCACAAACGAAATGAATGTTGCAGGATTGCAATCTCAGTGTTGATCTGCGGACGTCGAGCAGCCAGCTAACGTGCCGTAATTACGGTAAATCTTAAATCTCAAGGGCTGGCACACCTTCTGCTAACTCCTACGACGGGCGCCAGTCCCCCGGTGAAAGTGGTTCCCCCCCACCCTTTCAACGGTCCTGGAACCCTCAATGAAGACCCGCGGCCCGGCTTTCTCGCGAGAGCCGGGCTGCTCTTTTTTGTGCGCCGGGCGAGGGTAGTGTCGCGCCGTGCTTCAGTGGCTGCGGAGTCTGGCGCTGTCGAACGTCGCCCCCGTGGGCTCAGCGGTTGGGCCCGCGTTCGCGGCGGCGCTGGACGGCGAGCGGCTCCGGGGCGCGAAGCTGGTGCTGCGGATCCGCTTTCTGGCCTGGCTCGCGCACCTGTTCTTCATCGTTGGGTTCGTACTGTTCGGAAAATCGAGCTCGCACGGCGTCGCGGTGCTCTACAGCGAGCTCGTCAGCGTGATGGTGCTCGCCGCGGGAGCGTTGCTGCTCCTCTGCCGTTCGCCCGGCGCACTGAGGGCCTCGTGGCTTTTGATTCCGTTCGCGGACGTGCCGACGTTCTACGTGATTCAGTCGTTGGGGGTGGCGCGCGTCGGTGACAATCCGGCGCTCGCGGGGCTGTTCGTGGGCTTCTCGATGTCGGCGTCGCTGATGTTCATGTTCGGCGCGCAGCTCTCGATGTCGCGGTTCGTGATCCTCGCGACCGGGCTTCTGGGCGCGATTGGGTATGGCGTGCTGGTGGCGAGGATGTTCGGAAACGGGCTCGGGTTCGCCTCCGGCCTCATCCAGATGTCGGTGGCGGCGGCGATCGCGCTGTACGTCCCGCGCCGGGTGACCTCGGTGCTCGCGCGCACCGCGGAGGAGCAGTTCCAGCGAGAGCGGCTCCGTCGCTACTTCTCCCCGGCGGTCGCGGACGCGATCCTCTCCGGAGGGGAGCGCGCGGCGGCGGAGGAGCGCGAGGTCACGCTGCTCTTCTCTGACCTGCGGGACTTCACATCGCTGTCGGAGTCGATGAGCAGCGCGGACGTCGTCTCGCTCCTCAATGAGGTGCATGGCGCGATGGCGCGCGTGCTGTTTTCGCACGGCGGCACGCTGGACAAGTTCATCGGTGACGGCCTGATGGCGTACTTCGGCGCGCCGCTGCCGCAGCCGGACCACGCGCAGAGGGCGGTGGCGTGCGCGCTGGAGATGGTGGACGTGCTCGCGGAGCTGAACGCGCGGAGGGCCGCTTTGGGCCAGCGAACGGTGCGGATGGGGATCGGCGTGCACACGGGACCGGTGGTGCTGGGAGACATCGGCCCGCCCGAGCGCCGCGAGTACACCGCGATCGGCGACGCGGTGAACGTGGCGTCGCGGATTGAAGGGCTGACCAAGCAGGTCGGCGCGCTGGTGCTGGTGTCGGACGCGACGAGACAGCGGGCCGGTGACGAGTTCGAGTGGACGGACGCGGACCCGCTCCCGGTGAAAGGCAAGGCGCTCCCGCTCAGGACCGCGCAGCCGCGGCGACGGGGGTGACCGAAGAAGTTCATCGGTCCTGCCCGCCTGGATCCTCGATCGGAACTCAGATCAAGGTTTCAACCGGGTCGAGTTGAACCTGCGCAATCGCAACGGCGCGAATCTCCGCCAGGTCGCGTGCAGATTTGTTCAACCCGAGGTGGTTGAGCTCGTTGAGCCGAGATGACTGAAGCGGTTCATCGCTCCTGCCCGCCCGGAACCTCGTTCGGATCTCAGATCAAGGTTTCAACCGGGTCGAGTTGAATCCGCGCGGCTCGCAACGGCGCGAATCTCCGCCAGATCGGGTGCACAGTTGTTCAACCCCAGGTGGTTACGCCTCGTTGAGCCGATTCACGGAACCGCACGCCGTTGCAGCGGGCGGGCTCATCGACCTCGTTGAGTCCGGACACCGTCGCTGCTCAACCGGTTCATGTTGAGTCTCTTCACGCACAAACGCCGAAGATGACTTTCGCTCGAGGCTCTACGCGTTCAACCGGAACAGGTTGAGAACTTGATCCGACCTGAAAAGCCCGTGTAGAGCGACAGTAAAACTGACCCCCTCGCGACACTAAAACTGACCCGCTCCCTGGGCCTTCACGGGAGGAGGTCAGCACCATGGAAGTCGAGTCAGGAAGGGCAGTTGTGGCACCTCGTGAGGCGGAGGTGCCGATGGTCGAGCATGA
>JBJMQN010000091.1:0-8742 GCA_045802665.1 Myxococcaceae bacterium
AATGAAGAGGACCGTCCGCGGACAGGCGATGGTGGAGCTCGTGCTGGGGCTGCTCATCTTCGTCACGGTGCTCATCGCCGGCATCCACTTCGGCGAGCTCAGCCACCTGTCGCTCAAAGCGCATGAGGCCTCCGCGAGCGCGGCGTGGGACGCGACCTCCTATCGCGCCGAGCAGCTCGGCCCCGAGGGCGTGGACAGCAGCGCCTGGTACGACGCCTCGAAGTACGCGGTGCCGAACGCGAACAGCAAAGGCGGCGCGCGCTACGACAACTGGGACGGACGGAGCAGCAGCCTCGGCAAGTCTCCGCCGGTGGGGCTCTACACGCGGCCGGCGGACATGGTCACCAGCTGTCAGAACGTGACCGGGAGCCCGCTGGACTTCCGCACGCAGGACACGACGGTGACGCCCGCGTTCGGCTCGCCGGGAGTGGTGACCTGCGCTTCCGCGGGCATCGTCACCACCATCAACATTCCGCAGGGCTTCCTCGACAAGAGCGACAACGGCTACTTCAAGGCGAAGCACCTCAACTACAAGCCCATCACGCTGTGCGGGCTCGGCCGTTCGAACAACGGCCAGTGCGGCGGCGCGGTGGCGCTGGTGCTCGGAGATCACGGCCTCACCACGGGCAACGGCGAGAACGCGGAGTGCCCTCGCTACAAGGAAGATGACGGCGTGATGGGGAGCGCGTGCGCGAACGCGCCGTTCTACCGGCTCGCGCACGAGAACTGGGATCGCTCCTTCGGGTGGACGCCGCTGCCGGATCAGTGGACGAAGAAAGTCGCGGGCACGTACCCCAAGGGCAAGGTCACCGGCTTCTACATGAGCTTCCGCGGCGAGGAGTCCGGCTTCGGCGAGATCGACACGCGGCTGTGGCAGAGCACGCCCATGGACTATGCGCCCGCGGGGACTTACCGGACCGCGTACAACCAGATGTACACGAGGGACAGCGGCGACTCGCTCCGGTTCCTCTACGCCGGACGCTACCGATGCGACTGACGGTCGTCTGCGCTCTGCTCGTCGCGACGGCCGCGAACGCGCAGGTGTTCGCCGAGCCGGTGCCGGGAGCCATTGCGCCGCCCACCGCGCCCAGCAAGACGACGCTGGATGGGGTGGTGGTGACGTCGGTCACCGTCGTGTCGAAAAAATCGGCGGCCGATCTGCAGGCGCACTTCACCGAGCTGTTCGCGAAGAACGGCCTCTATCTCGCGGACGAAGTGCGAGACGTGGAGCTGCCGAACGCGCTGCAGGTTACCGGGCTCGATGCGGACAACATGGTCTCGTACACGGTGATGATGCAGCCTTCGAAGAAGGGCTTCACCACCGTGATCCTCTCCAGCGCTGAGCTCGCGAAGAAGCCGCAGCCCGCGACCGTCAGCTTCGCGCCGGTGATGCCGAACGCGGCGGGAATGGCCACTGCGCAGCTCGAGGGAATGCAGACGCTGTCGTACGAAGTGCAGGCGACGCCCGCGGAGATCAAGGCGTTCTACCGGAGCGAGCTTGCGAAGATGGGCTACCGCGAGGTGGAGGAGCTCGGCTTCCAGAAGGGCGCGGATCGCCTCACGCTGAACGTGTCGCCGGGACTCTCCAGCCGCGGCGTGTTCATCGTGAAGGAGACCGCGACCCGCCCGCTCGCTGGAAACGCGGACGGCGGACCTTGAGTCCGTCTACTTCTTCATCGCCGGCAGCAGCGTAGACAGCCGCTCTCCCACCGAGAGCTCCATCTCGCCCATGAAGCCGTCCAGCTCGCGCTCTTCGACCTGAAACTTCGCCTGCAGCGCGGCGCGGGTCTCGGCGAGCACCTCGCGGTGGATCTTCTCCAGCCAGCGCAGCGCGGTGGTGCGGTGAACGTTGAACGCCCGGCCCACCTCCTCCACGGAGAGCTCGTCCACGAACTTCATCCGGAGCAGCATCCGCTCCTGCGGGGTCAGCTTGTTGAGCGCCGCTTTGAACGCGGTGGCGAATGCTGCTTTCGCTCGAGCGTTGAACAGGCCCGTCTCCGCGCCGGGCTCGCCAGAGGCCATCGCCGATAGCGCGTCGTCATCCGTCCGCCGGGACGAGAGCGCCGAGTCGCGTTCGCGAAGCTTGTCGATGGCCGTCGTCGTCATCACCGCGCGGAGATACCGGACCAGTGCGCCGCGGCCGGTATATGCGCGCAGCCGGGCGTTGTTGCCCACGAGCAGCTTCTCGCGGACCTCCTGCAGAATCTCGCTGGAGAGATCGCCGTACTTCGAGAGCGCGGACGCGGCGGTGCGCTCGAGGCGGCGATCCAGCTCCGCGAGCGCGGCGCGATCCCGCTGCAGGCTCGCCCACGCGAGGAGCAGGTCCGGCAGGTTGACGTCCTTGCCGAGGTGCGGCGCCGCGAACTGACGGAACTTGTTCACGTCGACCGAAAGGCCCGGGAGCGACTCCAGAGCGGCGGCGATCTCGTCATTCACCGGGGCAGCTCCTTCTTCTGGGGAGCGGGGAGCGCGTGCGGCTCACGCTCGGGATCGCTGGAGCCGGAGCTGAAGATGATCAGCAGCGCGATGAAGACGAGCACGGCCGCGCCCGCGATGATCGCCCACGTCGGAATCGGGCCCTTCGGCAGCACGCGCTTCGGGATGCCGCCCGCGAGCAGAGAGCCGGTCGTTCCCGACGGAGCGCGCGCGCCTTTGGGCTCGGTGGTGGGCTCGGGCTCTTCGACGGAGACGGGCTTGGGCGCGGTGTTGGTGTCGGGCGCCTCGCGCTCATCCGGCACGGGCACGGCGGGGACGGACTTGCGCCTCGGCTCAGGCTTGCCGACGTTGGTGGTGTACTGCTTGCGGATCCGTTCGAGGAGCTTCCGCGCCGCCGCCGCGCTCTGCGGACGCTGGCTCGGATTCTTCTCCAGAAGCTGCATCACGAGCGCATCCAGCTCCGCCGGGGCACCGCTCCTCGGAGGCGCCGGCGCCCTGTCGAGGTGGCCCTCGAGAAGCTCGGTGACGTTGTTCGCGACGAAGGGAGGGCTGCCGGTGAGCAGCAGATAGCCCACAGCGCCGAGCGCGTAGAGATCCGTGAGCGGGGTGACGGGCTCGCCGCGGATCTGCTCGGGGGCCATGTAGCCGGGCGTGCCGAGCACGATGTTCGGCGCGGTGGCGGTGATGGCGCCCTTCACCTTGGCGACACCGAAGTCGAGCAGCTTCACCCGCCACGACCCATCCGGCAGGGTGGTCACGAAGATGTTGCTGGGCTTGATGTCGCGGTGAATCACGCCGCGCGAGTGCGCCGCATCCAGCCCCGCCAGCGCCTGATCCAGCACCGTCATCACCTGATCCGGCCGGATGACGCGGAGCCGTTCGACGAGGTCCGACAGCGCCTCGCCATCCAGCAGCTCCATCACCAGATAGTGCCGGCCATCCTCCAGCTCGCCGAAGCTGTAGATGTCCACGATGTTGGGGTGGCGGATCGCGTTCACGGCGCGCGCCTCGCCGAGCAGTCGATGCACCTGCTCCGGATCCTCCGCGGCGTGGGGCAAGAGCACCTTGATCGCCACCGGCTTGCCGATGATGGGCTGCATGCCGCGATAGACGATGCCCATCCCGCCCTGCGAGATGCGGCTCTGCACCTCGTACTCGCCGAGCTTGAGCCCGATCAGCGGATCCCGCTTCGGCGACGGGAGCTTTTTCGAGGGACGCGCGACCTTCGTCGGATCCTCTCCGTCGTCGAGATCCGGAATCGGGCCTGCGGGAGCGCCCGCGGCGGCGGGAGGAGGCTGCGCGCGGACCAGCTCGGAGTAGGCGGCGCGGCAGCGATCGCAGCGATCGAGGTGC
Source organism: Myxococcaceae bacterium (assembly GCA_045802665.1). Taxonomy (GTDB): domain Bacteria; phylum Myxococcota; class Myxococcia; order Myxococcales; family Myxococcaceae; genus JBJMQN01. The sequence continues at coordinate 3,790 of JBJMQN010000091.1, forward strand.
GCGAGAACCGGTGGGCGTTCGGCGGTGGGCAGCGTCTTGTCCGCGAGCTCCACGAGGGTCATCTCGGGGACGTGCGGATCCGCCTCGGCAAGCCGATCGCCCCGGCGCGCCGGATCCAACTCGGTCTCGTCGTCGAGGTAGCCAGCCCACGCGGCGTCGTCATCTGCCGCCGGGCGCTTGCCGTCCTTACCGTTACTCATGAAGAGAGCCGCACGATACCGCAACCGGGCTCAGGACTACTTTTCGACGAGCTCGGTGGAGAAGTAGCGCTCCATCCGGTCCGGGAACACGGTGACCACGTGCGCCTCGGGGCCGAGCTTCTTCGCCGCCTCCAGCGCCGCAGCGTAGTTGAGGCCTGACGACGGACCCACCGGAAAGCCCCGGCGGATGAGCGAGCGCGCGGTCTTGATCGCGACGTCGTCCGAAACGTTCACGGTGACGAGCCCCGGCATGTCCGCGTTCTTGAACAGCACCGAGATGTTCTCCACCACGCCCGGAACCTTCGAGCTGAAGCTGCAGCATTCCAGCTCCCTGGGCTCGCTCCCCACCGTGGGCCGAGCGACGAACGGAACCACCGGACACCCCGCCTCCGCGAACGCCTCGTAGAGCCCGACGATGGTGCCGCCGGTGCCGACGCCGGAGACGACGCCGTGCACGATGCCGCCCGGGATCTGCGAGAGCACCTCCTGCCCCGTCCACACCCGGTGCGCCTCCGAGTTGTCCGGGTTCTCGAACTGCCGCGTCGCAAAACCCTTGTGCTCCTTCGCGAGCGCCTCCGCCTTCGCCATCGCGCCGGCCATGCCGAGCTCCCTCGGCACCAGCACGACCTCGCCGCCGTACGCGCGGATGGTGGTGATGCGCTCCTGCGTGACGCCCTCCGGCATCACCGCTTTGAAGCGAAGCCCCATCTGCGCGCACGCGAGCGCCAGCGCAATGGACGTGGACCCGCTGGAGGCCTCGACGACGATGCTGCCTTCGGTGAGCTCGCCCTGCCGCCACGCCTTCTCCAGCATGTAGCGCGCGATGCGATCCTTGGTGGATCCGGACGGGTTCAGAAACTCCAGCTTGCACCAGATGGTGGCGCACTCCGGCGCGAGGCGAATGGGCACCAGCGGCGTGGGACCGATGTGCTGGAGAAAGCGATCAGCTGGAAGGGGGCGACGGCTCATGACGGCAACACTGGATGCGATTTCTCGCCTGCGAGCAACGGCGCGGGCGCCACTTGCCCCACATCTCCTACTGAGCGCACCCAGCCCAACCGTCCAAGCAGCGCGGAGTCCTGCTTCGGCTTCCAGATGAACGCGTCCAGCACGTAGTGCGTCGCCTGCGGCAGCGCGAGCAATGGGACGATGAACGGGAGCAGTGAGCCGGCGTCGAACGGGACGGAGCCGAAGAGCGAAGCGTGCTCGTGCCAGACGAAGCGGTCCCACAATCCTTCTTCGAGATACGCCAGCGCGAGCAGAACGAGCAGGAAGCCGAACAGGCCGAAGCGAAGGGGCGTGGCGCCGGCGTAGGGCGTCTTCTCGCGCGCGCGGTTCTTCGCGTAGCGGTGCAGCAGCGCGAAGTACGGGATGCCGTGCAGGGCGACGTTCATCGCGGTGAAGGCGAGATCATCCTGCGCGACGACGATCCCGCCGTACCAGGACGCGAACGTGGCGAGGACGAGCAGCACGCGACCCCAGAAGATGCCCCGCCTCGCGCGGAGGATCTGGCCAACGCTCCATGCGCCGAGCGCGAGCCACATTCCGCCGAGCGCGATCGTTCCGAAGACGTGCGGCAGCGCGACGAAGTCATTCGAGACGAACCACCAGAACGGTCGCGGCAGATTCGCGTGCCACCAGATCGCCGGGCCCAGCGTGCAGCCGTAGATGACGGCCGCATCGAGCCACCGCTCCCACTTCGGCGAATTCGCCTTCCGGTTGTAGAGCGCGACCCAGCCGTACTGCTGCCGGATGAAATGAAACAGCGCGGCGTAAGCGAAGAGGCGCCAGAAGAGCGCGGACGATTGTTGATACGCGAGGAAGCCGGCGACGTACGCAGCGGCCGGAACCGCGAAGTAAAGCAGCGGCCTGCGAGCGACCTCCGCGCCATCGAAGTACACGCGGTAGAGCGTGGCCCAGACGTGAGAGACGTCGACGCCCACGACCAGCAGCAGGAATGCCCAGACCGGGGTCTCGCCTTCGATCCCCAACGCGCGAGCGACGGCCACGAACAGAATCGACGCGAGCGCGCTCCCGGCGAACACGCCCACGTCCACCGCCGGGCTGAACAACCACGCCTGTCTGCGCTCCGTCATCGGGTCTCGAAAGGGTATACCGCCCGGCCAGCCATGCGAATCGGACGGATTGGAATCGGAGTCGTTGCGGTGCTCGGTCTTGCGAGCTGCACGAAGGATTCGGCGGAGTCAGCGAACACGGTCCACGCGACCTCGCCGGTGAATGATCATCCGGTGCACGAGAAGTCCGGTCCCGCGCCCACCGAAGAAGTGCGGCCGCGTGATGCGGGGACCGTCGCTGCGGTGATCGATGCCGGGTCGCAGCCGGTGATGAAGAAGCCGGCCGAGGTGGAGATCTCCGGAAACATCCTCGACGCACCGCCGGATTCGGACCTCCGGGTGTTCGTTCGCAGCACGCCCTGCGAAAAGACCGCGATGCCGAGCGACGTCTACACCTCCGTCGGCGTGAAAAACTCCGGCAAGAGCATTCACTACGAGACCGAGATCTTCGTCGCGCAGGGCAGCGTAGGACATGTCTGCGTGTACGCGTCGAAGGGCGGGAAGATCGTCGCGTTCGCTCAGTGGCCGAAGGAGCTCGTGATGCAGGGCGAGGGCGAAGTGGTGTTCGCCGGCGTGGAGTTGAAGCTGAAGAAGCCGTAGTGAGTTAGTCGCTCGGCAGCACGTCCCGTTCAATCGTCGCTTCTTCGCGGCGGACGGTCGTGTGCACATCGCGCTGCTCTTCGTGACGCTCTCGGTGGATGCGCACGACCTCGCGGACGACGCTGTACTTGTCCAGCTTCACCCGGTCTTCTCGGAGCACGAACGTGAGCGGCCCTGCATCGAGCAACGGAGAGCCGCTCGAGTCCACTTCGACATTCTCGTCGTCGGGCGAGAGCCGTTCGACGATCAGCTCCTCGCGCCGGAGCGTCACCGTGAACGTCTTCTCCTCTTCGCGCACGACCTTCCGCACTCGCACGCGCTCAGCTTCGGCTGTGTAGACCTTGAGCTCCGCGTGCTCGTCGCGCAGTGGGATCCGCTTCACCTCTTCCTTCGCCGGGAGCGGCGCACGGTGATCCTCGACGGGCGGATACGGCAGCGGCGATCGCGAGAGGTGAATGACGCCGTCCTGCAGCCGCGCCACGTCCTCGAACGAGACGAAGAACCGCTTCGGAATCAGCGCGCCGCGTTCAACGACCCAGCCGCGATCCACTGGCGCGATCACCCGGCCCACCCGGCGGCCTGCGTCGTCCACCACTTCCTGACCCGGCTGAATTCCAAACGCGCTCATCGTCGAAGGCTCCTCAATGTGGCGCGGGCTCCGGCTCCCACGGCAGGAGCTCCAGCTCATCCTCGTGCTCTTCAACGGCGACTCGAATCTCCTCGCGCAGCACTGGCCGCTTCGTCAGCTCAAGCTCCTGCCGCCGCACTGGCACGGTGATCGTCTCCTCCACGAAGGCGCTCTGGGGATCCGGATCGACGAGCCCGCCATCTGGCGCGGGCAGCTGCTCCACCCGCACGGTCTCGATCATCACCGGCATGCTCATCCGCATCGGCTCCTGCACGACGGTCTTGTGAATGCGCACCTCGCCGTTGGGGACTTCGCGGCGTTCGATGTGCGGCGCCTGGCTCGCTCGGGCGTCTTCTTCGGACCAGCCGGTTTCGCGGAGGCGGATGTGGTACGGGATGATCGGATCATCCCCGGACGGCACGCCGCGATCCTCGTCGATGGCTTCGGCGCCCATGTCGAAGCTCGCGATGCTTCCGGATTCGCGGAGCTGATCCGCGGTCACCTTCAGCACCACGTAGTCGCCCTTCACCGCGGAGACGTCGCTGTAGCGGATGAGGCATTCGTGCGGCGCGAACAGCCGGCGGCCCACTTCGATCGTGCCGTCCGGTCGCACGTGCTTGACGCGTCCCAACCGTTCGCCGTCCGCGCTGCGCACCGACATCCCGGGCAGCAACCCGAGCTCGTTCATGGCGCGTCTCCTTTGGCGCAAACCTAGTGACCGTGCGTCGCATCCACCCGGGGCACGCGGCCGGTTGGTCGTAGGGCAGGCAGGCCTAGAGCCAGGTCGCGCTGCTTCGCCCCAGTCCCGCGAGCGAGAGCTCCGCTGCGCGCACTCCGTAGTGGTTCGCCTCTTCGAAGAGCGGCAGGCCGCCGAGATCGGTGTGCGCGAAGTGCAGCACGCCGTTCAGCGATTGAGCTGCCTGCTCGCGCGCTCCGCCGAACAGAAAGCCGGGCGTCGGACGGACCATCGCGTGGCCCCAGCGCATGACCTCCAGCTTCTCCGCGCGCTCTTCGATGTGCGGGTGCGCGACGGACAGATCAGCGACGACCACCTGCTCCCATTCGTCGTACTTCGCCGCGAGCAGCCGTTCGCGCTCCGCCTTCACGTCCGCGCCGCTCAGCGGGTAGTACCAGGTGAACACCGTCGGGCCGAACTCGTTGGCCAGGTTCGACTGATGCGTCGCGACCACGTAGCCCAGGCTCTTGCTCTCGTAGAACACGTTGTCCCAGCAGAGCGGAAAGCCGCGCGAAGTGGGCCGAGCGCTGAGCGTCAGGTTCGCCACCACCCACGGCGTGGTCATGAACGCAGAGAGAAATTCGGGCGGGGTGGTTCGCCACGGCGCGACGACGTGCTTCGCCACGAATCGCGGGACCGCGAGGATGACGTGGCGTGCGCGGTACGCGATCGGCGTCTTCGTTGCCGCATCAAACGCGTGCACGGTGCAGCCCT
>JBJMQN010000092.1:0-14938 GCA_045802665.1 Myxococcaceae bacterium
GGTCATCAAGAACGCGGCGTATCTCAAAGATCCACGGCCCGTGGACGAGGCCTGCGGCTGTTACACGTGCCGGAACTTCTCCCGCGCGTACCTTCGCCACCTGTTTCAGGCGAAGGAGATTCTCGCGATGCGGCTCAACTCCATCCACAACCTGCATTACTTCCTGTCGCTGATGCAGGGCGCTCGCGAGGCGATCGAACAGGATCGCTACGGCGACTTCCTGCGCGCGTTCCGGAGCTCCGAAGCAGGCGGGGAGACGGCCGCGCCAAACGCAGGCTGACGAACACTTCGCGGGGAAACTCCGTCGGACGGGTTACGATCGACCGGTTCGTTCGGACCGGTGTTGAACAGTCTGAAGGGGAAACATCCTCATCCGGACAGCGGCCCGTCCGTAACAGGACAGCGCGCTTGAATCGCAGGCCCAGCTGCAACAAACCGTCATGCGTCCTCTGGGGAGTTTTCCCCGCCGCATATGTCCGCTCTGGGCCTCAAGATCCTCCTCGTCGAAGACGACAGCTCCATCCGCGAGACGCTGACGGATCTGCTCGTGGCCGAAGGCTACGAAGTCAGCGCCGCGGAGCGCGCCGAGCATGGGCTGGAGCTGCTCAGCCACCACCGGTTCGACCTGCTGCTCACCGACTACGCGCTGCCGGGACTGACCGGCACGCAGATGGTCTCCTCCGCGCGCGCGCAGGGGCTTTTGAACGGCACGCCGGTGCTGGTGGTCACCGCGCACCCCACGATCGATAATCCGCTGAGTCTGGAGGTCATCAAGAAGCCCCTGGATGTGGATCAGTTCCTCGGGCGCATCGCAGAGCTCGTCGCGCCCGCGCGCGGGAGGTTGGTGAACGCGACGCGAGATTGGCTTTCGAGCTACTCGGATCGGAGCCTTGCCGTGAGCAACCCGGTAGAGCTGGTCTTGTACATCAGCGCCTATTCGCCCTCGTCGCTGAAGGCCCTGCGGAACGTGCAGCGGCTTCTGCAGAAATTCGACGCGCGGCACCTGACCTTCACGATCTGCGATCTCTCGAAGGAGCCGGCGGAGGCCGGCGAGGCGGACAAGATCGCCTTCACGCCCACGCTGGTGAAGCGGTGGCCGGAGCCGCGCACGTGGATTCTGGGGGATCTGGAAAACACGCAGGTGCTCGAGGATCTGCTGACGCATTCGGGCGTGGAGCTCGCGAAATGAGCGACGTGGAGAAGTTGTCGACGGGCGTGCCGGGCCTGGACGTCTTGACCTACGGCGGAGTCCCGAAGGGCCGCGCGACGCTCATCTGCGGCAAGAGCGGGACGGCCAAGAGCGTCAGCTCGCTGCAGCTCGCGTGCAACTTCGCGAAGAACGGCACGAGGACGCTGCTCATCGCCGTGGAGGACGAGCCGGACGATCTGCTCACCACGGGCGACGCGCTGGGCTTCTGCCTCTCCGAGCACGTGCACAAAAAGCTCATCCGCATCGCGGACCTCACCCCGCCGATGGACGGGCCCACGGTGATCAGCGGCGACTACGACATCACCGGCCTCATCCACCGGGTGGAGAAGCTCGCGAAGGACTTCAACGCGGAGGCGATCGTGCTGGACTCCGCCACCGCGCTGTTCTCGCCGCGGCCGCCGGAAGTGCAGCTCCGAAGCCTGTTCTTTCAGCTCGTCCACGCGTTCAGGCGGCTGGGGCTGACCGCGGTGATCACCGCCGAGGCGCCGCAGGACTACGGGCCGCTGACCACGCTCGGGGTCGAGGACTACGTCTGCGATCTGGTCATCATCCTGCGAAACCTGGTGGACGAGGGCCGCCGGCGCCGCAGCGTCGAGATCCACAAGTACCGCCGCAGCGCGCACTTCAAGGGCGAGTACCCCTGCACCATCACGCGCAACGGCCTCACGGTGTTCCCGCTGGACGCGAAGGAGCACCCGTTCGTGGACGAGACGCAGCGGTTCAGCTCCGGCGTTCAGGGGCTCGACGAGATGACCCACGGCGGCTGGCTGCGGGACTCCATCGTGCTGGTGCGGGGGCCGTCGGGCTCCGGCAAGACCACGCTCTCCGGCATGTACGCGCGAGCGGGCGCGCTGCGCGGTGAACGCGTCGTCTACTGGGGCTTCGAGGAGACGCGGGCGATCCTGCTCCGCAACTTCAACTCGCTGGGGATGCCGCTGGAGCCGTTCGAGCGCGAAGGAAAGCTCCGGGTGATGTGCCGCTATCCGGAGGCGACCTCCCCCGAGGATCTGCTGGTGGATCTGCGCGCGGGGCTGGAGGAGTTCAAGCCGTCGCTCATCGTGCTGGACTCCATCTCCTCCATCCAACACTCCACCTCCCCGAGCGGCTTCCGCCAGTTCATGGTGGGGCTCGCGTCGCTCCTGCGCGAGCACGGCCGGTCAGCGCTCTTGACCCAGACCACGCCGCTCGACCGCCAATCGGACACGGCCGCGCCGTACCTCTCCACCATCTGCGACGGGATCCTGCTGGTCGAATATTCGACGCGCGAAGTGGAGCTGGAGCGTTCCCTGCGCGTGCTCAAGATGCGCGGCAGCGCACACGCCTCCGACAAGCGGCGGCTCGCGATCGGCCCGGGCGGTCTCAAGCTCGAGCCGCTCGCTCCCACGCCGCGAACCGGCACCTGAGGGCGAGCTGAAAGCGGGCGTCGGACGACGAGCGGGACGGCTACTTGGGCCGGCAGGTCTTCTGGTCCGAGCCGCTCACGCCGTTGCACTCGTACTCGGCGCGGCAGTCGTTCTGGCCCTGGCAGACTAGAGCGCAGAGCAGTCCTCCGCCCTGAGAGCTGCAGACGCTGCCGCCCGGGCATTCGGTGCCGCTGCCTTCGACGGAGCAGCCCTTGGTGCAGTAGCCGCCGGGCTGGTTCGTGTTGCAGGACAGTCCGTTGGAGCAGTCCGAGTTGGTCGTGCACGAGTGACCCACGTCGGTGCCGCCGCAGCCCGCCGCGAGGAGGCCGAATCCGAACATCACGGAGAGAAGTGCTTTGCGCATGGGCCGGGGACCTTACCCGCCAACGCGGAGCCGTCAACGACAGCCTGTTTCCTCTCCTTGATAGGGAGGGGTCGCGCTGCTAATACGCCGCGCTCTTTGAAGGTTTCCATCTGGAAGGGTTGAAATTGCCAATCACCAATCTCCCGCTCCTGCTCGCGCAGGCCGGTGGCGGTCCGCAGCCCCAGCAGCTCGTCATCATGCTCGGGCTGATGTTCGCCATCATGTGGTTCCTGGTGATCAACCCGCAGCGCAAGCAGATGAAGACGCAGAAGGACCTCCTGTCGTCCCTCAAGAAGGGCGACGAGGTCGTCACCCAGGGCGGCATCCTCGGGAAGATCCACAGCATTGAAGACAAGCTGATGACTCTGGAAGTCGCGAATGGCGTTCGCATCCGCGTCCTGAAGTCGTCCGTGCAGGGCAAGGTCGCCGTTCCCGGCGAGGAGCCGTCGAAGCCTGCCCCGGAAAAGAAGGAGGAGAAGTAATGGACAGGTCGTGGTGGTGGAAGGCTGGACTGTGCGCGGCGGTGGCGTTGCTCTCGATCTGGTTTTTGATCCCGAGCTACTACTCGCTGTTCGTCCTCCCGAAGGATCAGCGGAACGATCTGAAGGCGCTGCAGGACCGGCTCCCGAAGTGGGCGCCTGATGCCAAGCACCGCATCAACCTGGGGCTCGATCTTCAGGGCGGCATTCACATGGTGATGCGGGTGGACACGCGGACCGCGCTGCAGAAGCGCACCGACCGCCGCGGCCTCACCATCGTGAACTACCTGAAGGAGAAGAAGCTCGGCGGCGACGAGCTCACCTACACCTCGGATCCGGACAAGCTGCAGGTCACGCTCGTCGGCAAGCCCGAGCTGATGCAGGCCGTGGCGAAGGAGGTCTCCGAGACCTTCAACGACTTCTCCGTGGGCAACCCGGACGGCGGCAAGCTGACGCTCTCGCTCAAGGAGTCCACGGTCACCAAGTTCCGTGAAGATGCGATCGATCAGGCGCTGCTCACGATCCGAAAGCGCATCGACAAGTGGGGCGTGGCCGAGGCGGACATCCGCAAGCAGGGCGGCGACAGCATCGTGATCGCGCTGCCGGGCCGCTCCGATCCGGAGAAGGCGAAGGAGCTCATCGGTACCACCGCGCAGCTGGAGTTCCGGATGGTGGACGACGCCAATCCGCAGTTCTTCCAGCAGCTCCACCAGTCCAATCCTCCGCCGGCCGACTCGGACATCAAGGTCGTCTCGGACGAGGGCTTCCCGCAGCTGGAGAGCAAGAACCGCGAGGCGCTCCTCAACTACGTCGCCTCCACGTCCAAGGTTCCGGCGGATCGCGAAGTGCTGCTCGAGTGCAAGGAAGGGCTCAAGAAGGGCACCTGCGACAGCTACCGGACCTATCTGCTCGAGAAGAGCGCGCCGGTGACGGGTGATTCGCTGGCGGGCGCGGACGCGTCGTTGGGCCAGATGAACGAGCCCGAGGTGAACTTCCAGTTCGACGCTCAGGGCGGCCGCGACTTCGCGACGCTCACCGAGAAGAACGTGGGACGCCGGATGGCGATCGTGCTGGACGGCAACGTGAACTCCGCCCCGCGCATCAACGAGAAGATCCCCGGTGGCCGCGGCCGCATCACGATGGGCCGGCGCGCTGGGCGGTCCACGCAGGACGTCCTCGCCGAGGCGAACACGCTCTCGCTGGTCCTCAAGGCAGGCGCGCTGCCTGCGCCGGTGACCGTGGGCGAAATCCGTCAGGTCGGCGCGTCGCTGGGCGAGGAGCTCATCAAGAAGGGCGCGCTGGCGGCGGTCGTCGGCCTCGCGCTCGTCATCATCTTCATGGCCATCTATTACAAGGGCGCGGGGCTCACCGCGGATGTCGCGCTGGTGCTGAACGGCGTGCTGATCCTGATGTTCCTGTCGCTCTTGAACGCGACGCTGACCTTGCCGGGCATCGCGGGCTTCATCCTCACGCTGGGAATCGCGGTGGATGCGAACGTGCTCATCAACGAGCGCATCCGCGAAGAAATCCGCAATGGCAAGACGGCCCGGGCGGCGGTGGATCAGGGCTACGACCGCGCGTTCTGGACCATCTTCGACGCGCACGTGACCACGCTCATCGCGGGAATCATCCTGTTCTTCACGGGCACGGGCCCGGTGCAGGGCTTCGCGACGACGCTGATCATCGGAATCATCTCGTCGCTGTTCACGTCGATCGTCGTGACGCGCGTCATCACCACGTATCTCATCCACGGGCGCAACGCCCAGAAGGTCTCGGTCTAGCGCGCCATGGAGATCATCAAGCACAAGACCAACTTCGACTTCATCGGCAAGCGGCGGCCGGCGTTGTTCATCTCCACGCTGCTGAACCTGGCCATCATCATCGGCATCGCCACGGTCGGGTTCAATTGGGGCATCGACTTCGTCGGCGGAACGGTGATCGAGGTGAAGTTCGATCACCCGACCACGGCGGAAGATGTCCGCAAGCGCGTCGAGTCCGGCGGTCTGCACGACGTGTCGGTGCAGGGCATCGGCGCCAAGGAGGAGAACAGCTTCCTCGTTCGCCTCGGCGGCACGACGCAGCTCACCAAGGAGACGGCGGCGCAGGCCTCCGAGGCCGTCAAGAAGCTCGGCAACGTGACGGTGCTCTCGCCGGACGTGGACAACGGCATCCTGAACTTCCGCAGCCCGACGAAGCTGAACACCGACGAAGTGAAGGCCCTGGTGCAGCCGATCGTGGGCGTGAAGGAAGTGCGCGACAACGGCGAGATCGGCGGAATGCACGAGTACCAGGTGATCGCCTCCGGCATGGCCGAGCGCATCACCTCGGCGCTGTCTCAGAAGGACGCGAAGGACTTCGAGATCCGCCGCACGGAGTACGTCGGCCCGCAGGTCGGTAAGCAGCTGCGCAACAAGGGCGTGGGCTCGCTCATCTACGCGATGCTCGCGATCCTCGTGTACGTCGCGTTCCGGTTCGACTTCCGGTTCGCGCCGGGCGCCATCGTCGCGATGCTCCACGACACGATCATGGTCGCCGGCTACTACCTGCTCGCCGGGTTCTTCCACCGCGAGTTCAACCTGACCTCGATCGCGGCGCTGCTCACGATCATCGGCTACTCGGTGAACGACACGATCGTCGTCTACGACCGAATCCGCGAGGAGATGGCGCGCTACAAGGGCAAGCCGCTCCCGGAGATCATCAACATCGCGGTCAACGACACGCTCTCCCGAACGATCCTGACCTCCGGCGTGACCGCGCTGTCGCTGGTGGGTCTGCTCATCTTCGGCGTCGGCGAGATCTGGGACTTCGCGATGGCGATGCTGGTGGGCATCATCGTCGGCACGTACTCGTCCGTGTACATCGCGAGCCCGCTCACGATCTGGCTCGACGAGCGCGCCGAGGCCCGCGCCCGGAAGAGCGGCGGCGGCAACACCAAGCGCGTCGCGACGACGTAAGAAACGATTTGGCCGTATCTGCCGCCGCGATCTCCTCGAGGGATCGCGGCGGTTCTCATTTGTGCGCCCGGAGCCTACAAAAAAAGGCGAGCGGCTCACGGAAGTGAAGTCCGTGAACCGCTCGCCCCAGGGGGTGCTGCCGGGGGGTGAAGTCTTAGAAGCGACCGCCGAGCGTGGCCGCCATGTGGATGAGGCTCCCGTTCGGGTTGCCGTTCGCCTGCGCGTTGTCGGCGAAGCCTTGGTCCACGAGGATGTTGTAGCCGGCGCGGAAGCCCGCGGTGAGCGCGCCGGAGTTGAAGTCGAGGCCCGCGGCGAGCGGCACTTCTTCCATCAGGTCGTTCCGATAGAGGCCCTGGCCGTCACCCTGAATGGAGACGTAGGACGCGCCGAGGCCCGCGCCGATGTACGGCTTGATGCGATCGATGAGCGGCGGGGCGATCTTGAGCATCGCGGAGGCGCCGTTGCGGAGCGCTGCTTCCGAGCCCGCGATCCGATTGTCCGTGAGCGCGTTTCGGGAGCCGTCGTAGTTGAGCTCGATGCCAAGCGCGCGCATGGGGGACAGATCCACGCCTACGCCCCAGACGGGACCCGCCGCCGTGAAGTCCGACAGCCCGCCCGTGTACCCGCCGATGCCGCCCTTCACGAACACCGAGGTGTCCTTGCGCTCTTCATAGTGCGTCGCCGCCATCGCGCTGCTGGCGACCATCCCGAGCGCCACCGCTGCCGCCAAGACCGTCCGCTTCATCTGCTGCCTCCAGAGGGGGAAAGTGACGCGTCTAACGGTGGACATGGCCGCCGAGGCTGGCTCCAGGACGGCGCTTCCGGCTGACGGGTTGGCCGCCCTACCTGCGGGCTAATCAACGGTCCAACCGGGCAATGTCAGAGGGGTCTGGTACTCCTTGTCGCCGACGCAGAGTTTGGTTGGGCGGTTGGACAGGTTGGACGGTGGGCGAGGCGGCGGGCGGGCTCTTGCGCGGAGGGGAGGCAACCGGTCGTGAATTGGGTACTGCCACGGGCATCCGAAGAGGAGGCTCGAGTGCTGGCCGTTGAGCTCGGACTGCATCCGATAGCCGCGAAGGTGCTGGTCGCGCGCGGTCTGAACGTCCCGTCAACGGCGGCGGCGTTTCTCTCCGACAAGCTCTCGGACCTGCCGGATCCCGCCCTGATGAAGGGCATGCCGGAGACCGTGGCCCGCGTGCACAAGGCGGTGAAGCGCGCGGAGAAGATCACGCTCTGGGGCGACTACGACGTGGACGGCGTCTGCTCCACCTCACTGCTCAGCCTGTTTCTGAAGAGCCTCAGCGCCACGGTCGCGACGTACATCCCGCACCGGTTGGAGGAGGGCTACGGGCTGAACGTCGCCGCGATCGAACGGATCGCTCAGGACGGGACGAAGCTGCTCGTCACGCTGGATTGCGGCATCACCTCGCACGCGGAGATCGCGAAGGCGAATGAGCTCGGGCTGGAGGTGGTCGTCGTGGACCACCACACCGTGCCGGAGACCATGCCGCCGGCGCTGGCGGTGCTGAACCCGCATCAGCCGGGCTGCACGTATCCGACGAAGCACCTCTGCGCGGCCGGGGTGACGTTCAACCTCTGCATGGGGCTTCGGAAGCTCCTCCGGGAAGAGGGCTTTTTTCAGGGGCGGACGGAACCGAACCTGCGCGAGTACCTGGACCTGGTCGCGCTCGCGACGGTGGCGGACGTGGTGCCGCTGACGGGCGCGAACCGGATCCTCGTGAAGCACGGGCTCAAGGAGCTCACGGCGGCGAAGCGCCCCGGGGTCCGCGCGCTCAAGGAGGTCGCGGGACTTCCGCCGGACGGTGCGGTCACGGCCGGGCAGGTGGGCTTTCGGCTCGGGCCACGGATCAACGCTGCGGGACGGCTGGATGACGCCTCCGTGGGACTGCGGCTCCTCACCTGCCGGACCGAGGACGAGGCGCGGCCGCTGGCGAAGGAGCTCGACGCGGCGAACGCGGAGCGCCAGGCGATAGAGCAGGACATTCTGAATCAGGCGCTCGCGATGGCGGAGGCGCGGAAGTCTGCGCGGGGCTTCGTGCTCTACGGCGAAGGCTGGCACCCGGGCGTCGTGGGCATCGTCGCGTCACGGGTGGTGGAGAAGTACCACCGGCCTACGGCGGTCATTGGCGTGAAGGACGGGGTGGGCAAGGGGAGCGCTCGCAGCATCGAGGCGTTTCATCTGTACGACGCGCTGAAGAATTGCGCCGACCACCTCTCGCGGTTCGGCGGTCACAAGCACGCCGCTGGTCTGACCGTGGACGCGCGCATGCTCCCCGCGTTCACCGAGGCGTTCGAGAAGATCGCCGCCGCGCAGCTCACCGAGGACGATCTGGTCGCCCGCTGCCGGGTGGATGCGATCGTCACCGCGCAGGAGCTCACCGAGTCTGCCGTCGAGGCGATCCAGGCGCTGGCCCCGTTCGGGAACGGCAACCCGGAGCCGGTGCTCGGCGTGCGGAACGTCGTGGCGCGTCCCCGCGTGCTGCAGAACAAGCGCGAAGGTGGCGTGGGGCACCTCAAGCTCACGCTGGAGCGTTCACCGATGCTCGACGTGATCGGTTTCTCCATGGCGGACAAGGTCGCGCTGACCGAAGGCCCCATCGATCTGGTGTTTCAGGCCTCGATGGACGAGTTCCGCGGCGTTCGGCGAGTGTCGCTCAAGCTGAAGGACGTCAAGACCGCCTGAGAGCAACCCACGCGCTGAGATCCCCGGGGAGTGCTGCGCAGGGGACTCGCAGGAACCGTCGCGCGACCAGTGCGCGGCCCTGCGTGGAGCCCATCCGAGTTGAGGGCGAAGACGGACCGTGGATTGGCGATCGAGGTGATGGCACCGGTTCCGGCGGGTGAGCTCGGAGATGACGACGCGTCGGGAGGATCAGCGCCGGAAGATGTTCCTCGACGAGGGAGGCCTCGCGGCAGTCTGGGTGGGCGGCCGGTAGGACCGATTCCGGAGGATGTTCCCTCGACGGGGCACGCATCGCGGCTGTCTGGGAGGGCGGCCGGTAGGATCGATTCCGGAGGATGTTTCTCGACGGGGCACGCATCGCGGCTGTCTGGGAGGGCGGCCGATAGGATCGGTTCCGGAGGATGTTCCTCGACGGGGCACGCATCGCGGCTGTCTGGGAGGGCGGCCGGTAGGATCGATTCCGGAGGATGTTCCTCGACGAGGCGCGCATCGCGGCTGTCACCGCCCGCGACCTGGCCGAGGCGGGCGGCCGCGGGATTTCATTGCGTATTTCTCTGCACCGTTTTCACCGGGTTTTGGCTGCTTCGCGTGTTTTTTCGGTACACAGAAATACGCAATGAACTGCTGGTGCACGCTGGCCGGCGCAGTTCCGCGCACGGCGGGCCCCGGAGGGTTCCGCGCGCGGTGGATGCTCCGCTGGTTTCCGTCCACGACCGTGCTCCGCAGGTTTCCGCGCACCACGGAGTGCGGTCGAACCAGCCTCCGGGAAACGCCCGAGCAAAGGTGCGAGCAACAACGCACGAGATCGAGGTCCGCTCGACGCTAGGCGCTCGGCGCTGACCGCTCGACGATCCCCGCAAAGTAGAGTGCGCAGCACCACCCGGGCCCCCCGGCCGTCGGTGGATGCTGCGCCTCCGTTGTCGTGAGCGACACCTGCCGTTCAGGCCCCCCAGCCGATTGGCGACGTCGCTCCCGCTTTACTGCTCAAAGTTCGTCCGTCACGCCATGCCCCAGCGAACCTGCGCCGGGGTGAAGAGCGCGCCTGCCCGCGCGAGCTCGTTCAGGCGGAATTTCTCCGTCTGTGTCTCGAAGCGCTTCCTGCACTTCTCAGAGCAGAAGTAGTACCGGCGCTTCTTGTATTCGGCGGACACGCCGTTCGGATCCGAGTCGACCCGCTTGCCGCAGACCGGATCCAACGTTCGGTTCGTCCCCTGTTCCTGCCCATCCCCAAACTTCGCCGCCACAACCGCCTCCGATGGGGAACGCGGTCATCAGGAAAATCACAGGCTCCGCGGCGACCTCCCCGCCCCCAACGCCCCCCAAACCCTGAGGCCGCCGCGGAACCCGCTGTTCCCCCTCTGACTGCAACCGCCCCGTGCCCCAGCCCCCCGACCGTCGCACGCGGCGTAGCTAGAGCAGCCTGCGTGCCATCGGCCATCTCCCTCTGGAGAGGCGTCCGTGGGCAGCGCGAGGTATCAGCGCAGCGGAAACTTCTTCAGAGAGAGGGAACTTCACTTCCGCACCTGCCCCCAAAGGGACGTCAAAAATGGCGGGGGGCGGGAAGACGCTCGACGGCGAGTTCAGTCCCCTACACCGGGATGTTGCGGACCCGCCTGCGCAGTCTTCAGAAGTCCACGCCGACGCTGCCGCCGGCGAAGGTGTCGTCCAGATAACCGCGGCGGAAGCGCGTGCACTCGAGGCGGAAGGAGACGCGCATGGGGAGCTCCTGCAGCACCGTCGGATGTCCGCGGAGCCCGACGCCGTACTGGAACAGCGGCTTGACGCCGGAGACGCCGGTGCTCGCCTGGCTCACGGTGATGAACGTCGCCTGGTACGCGAGCCCCGCGCCGACCTGGGCGTAGAGCGAGAAGATCTTGTTGGGTCCGAACGGCAGTCCGTACGCGGGAGCGACGGTGAAGTAGTGCAGGTTGCTGTCGCCGTGGATGGCCGTGGTCCCGTCCTTGATCGTCGCGTAGGACCAGGTCACATCGCCGAAGAGCGACTCGCGCAGCGTTTCGTTGCCGGTGATCCGCCCGAGCTCCCAGGTGAAGCGCAGGCCCCAGGCGAACCGCGCATCGGGGAACGCGCCGCGCGAGCTGTCGGGGAACATGAGCCCGGCCAGAAACTCTCCCGCGAGCCCGAGGTTCGGATCATCCAGCCCCGCGAGCGACTGCTCCCGTTCGCGCTGCTCGTCCTCGGTCTCCTCGCGGACCTCCGGCGTGTCCTCGCTGTGGCGGGGGAGCTGCTTTCGCTGGACCGGCGCGTCGTCGTTCTGCTCGTCCGGGTAGGGGATGGGCGCGTCGTCGTCCTTCTGCGCGAAGGCCGGCGAAGACAGCACAAGCAGCACGGCGAGTGAGGCGAGCAGGGTCCTCATCACGGCACCTGCCCGCAGTCGGTGACCGGCGCGGCGCCGATGGGACAGTGCTGCACGTGCGTGGCATCGATGTTCAGCTTGAGCCGCCCCCAGAGCTCGTTGCAGAGCTGCTTCTTCAGCGTCGGATCGCTCACGTGGCTGAGCATCACGTCCGCGATCTCCTCCAGCGTCAGCTCCGCGGGGGTGTTCAGGTTCTGCGCGACGATCTCCGCGAAGCCGGGCGTGGCGGCGGTGGTGTCGGTGTACGCGGCGAGGATGTTCTTCTCCAGCTCGTCCCGCTGCCCGGTCTTCTCCGCCGCCTGATACAGCGACGACGCGATCACCGTGCCCACCTGGTACAGGTAGCCGTTCTGGATGAACGTCTGTGAGTCCATCGTCTCCAGCTTGCTCTGGCGATCCACGGTGGAGAGGCAGCGATCCGCGTGCGCCAGCTCGCGCGCGGAGGCGAGCGAATCCGGCAGGACCTTCGAATACAGGTTCGGGTTACAGCCCGCGGAGCTCCGGCAGCTCGCGCCGTACGCGTGGAAGTCCGCGAGCCCTTCATCGAGGGACTTCATCGCGTTCGTGGCGCCCGGCACGCCGCCCGCCGCCCAGACGCCGTACGCGTTGATCTGCCCCTGGTCCTGGAACACGCGCTTGTTGAACACCGAGTGCGAGTACTCGTGCGAGATGACTGTCTGCGCCATCGCGAGCGGCGTGTCCTGGAACTTGTCGAACGGGAGGATCAGCATCCCGTGAAGCGGCGCGAGGTAGAACGCGTTGTCCTTCGTCGGGTTGCTGATGACCGAGCCCACCCGGTACTCGGGGAAGTAATAGATGGGGATGGCGCCCAGCTCGGTGGCGGTGGCGCCGTTGGCCTGGAAGTACTCGGTGGTTTTTTCGATGTTGAAGTACAGCGTCACCATGTTCCAGGTGTGGAAGTCCGCGGGCCAGAGGATGTGGTCCTTCTCGATGAAGCTCGCGTGGACGTCGCCGCCCTTGTTCTTCACGATCGCCGCGGCGAACTGATCGTCCCCGAGCGGCACCGCGATCGCCGGATCATCGTCCGCGAGCGTGATGTGCGCGCCGCCGATGAACGTCGCAACGTCGCCCTTCATCGCGACGACGTCGTGGAGCGTCTTGAGCTCCACCTGCGTGGGCTCGTAGCCCTTCGCCGTCTTGTTCACGAGCGCCATCACCTGCACGGGCGCCTGGGGGTTGGGGCCGCACGCCGCGGCGAGCACGACGAGGAATCCCGCGAACAGAAGTCGCTGCATCGGCGTCGTGTTCTAGCACGCGAACAGCGGCGAAATAGGGACTAGGGACGCGCGTGAAAGGTGTGGTTAAAGGCGCGCACCATGGCGTCCCGATTCATCACCGACATCAAGCGCACCCACAACAACGGCCAGCTCAACGCGTCCGACGTGGGCAAGGAAGTGGTCCTCTTCGGCTGGGTGGCCAACCGGCGCGATCACGGCGGCGCGGTGTTCATCGATCTCCGAGATCGCGAGGGCCTGACGCAGATCGTCTTCGAGCCGGGCATCGAGCAGCACGCGCACGAGCTCGCCGGCACGCTCCGCCTCGAGTGGGTGATCGGCATCAAGGGAAAGGTGGTCTCCCGTGGCGCCAACGTGAATCCCAAGATGAAGACGGGCGAGATCGAGGTGAAGGCCACCGAGCTGACCGTGTTCAACCGGTCTGAGCCGACGCCGTTCCCGATCGAAGACAAGATCGACACCTCCGAGGAGAAGCGGCTCGCGCACCGGTATCTGGACCTGCGCAGGCGGCCCTTGCAGCAGTCGCTCATCACGCGGTCGAAGATGAACGCGATCACGCGCACGCACCTGGTGGACAACGGGTTTCTCGAGCTGGAGACGCCGTTCATGGGCAAGTACACGCCCGGTGGCGCTCGGAACTTTCTGGTGCCGTCGCGGCTCAACCCCGGGAAGTTCTACGCGTTGGCGGAGAGCCCGCAGCTCTACAAGCAGCTGTTCATGGTCGCGGGGTTCGACCGGTACTTCCAGATCGTGAAGTGCTTCCGCGACGAGGATCTGCGGCTCGACCGGCAGCCGGAGTTCACGCAGATCGACGTCGAGATGTCGTTCGTGAAGCAGGACGACGTGTTCGAGATCATCGAAGGGCTCATCAGCAAGCTCTGGAAGCAGATCCTGAACGTGGACGTGCCGACGCCGTTCATGCGGATGGAGTTCGACGAGTCGATGGCGAAGTACGGCAACGACAAGCCGGACCTGCGCTTCGGGCTCGAGCACGTCGTGCTGACGGACCTGATCAAGAAGTTCGGCGCCGAGGGCGGCGTCCCGATGATGTGGGACGCGATCGAGCAGAAGGGCATCGTCAAGGCGATGGTGATCCCCGCGGACAAGGCGCTCAGCCGTGCCGAGTCCGACAAGCTCGAAGAGTACGTGAAGGGCATGGGCGCCAAGGGCCTCGCGCGCGCGAAGGTGAGCGAGACGGGCGATTGGACGCAGAGCCCGCTGGCGAAGACCATCAAGCCGGAGCTGCGGCTCGCCATCAATCAGGCGGTGGGCGCGAAGAACGGCGACCTCATCCTCTTCCAGTTCGGCCGCGAGTCGCTCGTGCAGACGGTGATGGCCAACCTCCGCGTCCATGTCGCGAAGAAGATGGGGCTCATTCCCGAGTACGGGCACAATAACCAGTGGAAGTTTCTGTGGGTCGTGAACCCGCCGCTGTTCGAATACAACGAGGAAGCGAAGCACTGGGTGGCGGCGCACCACGCCTTCACGCGCCCACACGACGAGCACGTCTCCCTCATCGAATCCGATCCCGGAAGAGTGCTGTGCTACCGATACGACCTGGTGCTCAATGGGTTCGAGCTCGGCGGCGGATCGATTCGGCTCCACGATCCGGACGTTCAGAAGAAAGTCTTCCGCGCCCTCGGTATTTCCGAAGAGGAAGCTCAGGACAAGTTCGGATTTTTGCTGAAAGCGCTTTCGTACGGTGCTCCGCCGCACGGCGGCATCGCGCTCGGCATGGATCGGTTGGCGCTCTTGCTGACGGGAACTGAAAGTTTACGTGACACCATTCCGTTTCCAAAAACGCAAAAAGGCAGCGACCTCATGACCGACGCGCCGAACAAGGTCGTCGCCGAGCAACTCGCCGAGCTGAAGATTCGCACTATCGAATGACGCAGCGAGCCGAAAGGTCGCACCGAGTCACAATACAAACTTCGGCGTACGCCTTTTTTCCGATGGGCGCGGCAAGGGCGCGGTTATAATCGTCCCTTGATGCCGCCGAGAATTCAGGACGAGGGGCCTCGGTGCGAGCGTTGCAGTCCCAGGGCAGAGCTGTTGCCTTGGTGTCTTCGCGGTGGCGCAGCGCCCTCGCGGCTGCTGACGTCGGGATAGGTATTACCCGACCTGGCCAACGACCCCCTTGGGGAGCGCACCTGCTGTGCGGGGACGACCTCAACGAGGCGTACGTGATCGTGAC
>JBJMQN010000093.1:0-5730 GCA_045802665.1 Myxococcaceae bacterium
GCGGGCTTTCAGCGCCGCCGGATCGGGCTCGACGGCGTCCCAATTGTCGAGGTCGGCGACATCGCCGCCCATCAGCAATTCGGGCGGCGCCAGGCCCGCGAACGGGTCCTCTGGCGCCTCCCCGGCCATGGCGATGACTCGGCCGACGAGCGCCGACAGCGCCTCGTCGCTCAAATCCGAGGAGGCAACGCTGGCCGACTTGGTGCCGACGAAGACCCGCAGCCCCATCTCCTCGCCTTCGGAGCGATGCACGTCCTCAAGCTCGCCCTTGCGGACCTGGACGCCGCCCGAGCGCTCGCCGACATAGACGGCGTCGGCGGCATCCGCGCCCGCGGCGCGCGCCTGTTCGACCAGTTTCTCGGCTTTCTCGCGGGCTTTGCTGACGCTCAACATGGCGGCGCGGTTACGCGTTCAGGACACCGCGCTCAAGCCCACGACCAGCGTCGCCGCGAACACCGCCATCTCCCCGTACCCGAACCACCCAAGCGCCTTGAAATTCACCGCCCACGGGTAGAGGAACACCGCCTCCACGTCGAACACGATGAAGAGCAGCGCGACGACGTAGAACTTAACGGCGAAACGGCTGCGTGCAGACCCGATCGGCTCGTTGCCGCACTCGAAGGTGTCCATCTTCACCGGGTCGCTCCGCTTGGGACCGAGCACAGTAGAGATGACCGAGATGAGCACTGCCATGCCGCCAGCGAGAGCCAGCACCACCGCGAGCGGCAGGTACGGAGCGAGGGGATTCATGCGGTGCGGCGGCTTAGCAAACAGTGATGCCTTCGGAAACACAAAGGTTTATCCGGGTGCGCTAGAAGGTCCGCTACCGCATGACGTTCGATTTCGCATGGGTCGCCGTGCTCGCGCTTTCGGCCGTGGGGTTCGTCGTGACGAACCTCGCGGTGGGCTCGCTCGTGCGTCCGAAGTTTCAGACGAAGGAGAAGTCGCTCACTTACGAGTGTGGTGAGGAGCCGATCGGGCAGGCGTGGTTCAACGTGAATCCGCGCTTCTACGTGGTCGCGCTCGCCTTCGTGATCTTCGAGGTGGAGATCGCGCTCACGCTCCCGGTGGCAATGGTCTTCCGGAAGTGGGTGTTCAAGGGAATGGGGCTCACGGCGCTGCTGGAGATCCTGTTCTTCCTGTTGCTGCTGGCGACAGGGTTGGTGTGGATCTGGGTGCGCCGCGATCTCGAATGGGTGAAGGAGCCTTCGCGGTGAGCGACAAAGATCCAAAGGGCTACGCGCACGATCCCGGGGCCGCGGTGGCGCTGGTGACGTCGAACACGAATGCGCTCGAGGACCTGATCAACTGGTCGCGGCGCAGCTCGATGTTTTATCTCCTGTTCGGCCTCGCCTGCTGCGGCATCGAGCTGATGCAGACCGGAGGCCCGCGAGCGGATCTCGATCGCTTCGGCGCCGTGCCCAGAGCGACGCCAAGGCAGAGCGATCTGATGATCGTCGCCGGGACGCTCACGTACAAAATGGCGGAGCGCTGCAAGCGCCTCTACGAGCAGATGGCCGAGCCGCGCTACGTCATCTCCATGGGCTCCTGCGCGAACTGCGGAGGCCTCTTCCAGCTGGCGTATTCGGTCGTGAAGGGCGTGGACAAGATCATCCCGGTGGACGTGTACGTGCCGGGCTGTCCGCCGAGGCCCGAGGCGCTCACGGAAGGATTCCTGCGAGTGCAGGAGCTCGTGAAGCGGGAGAAGTTGAAGAAGCGGTCAGCCGGTCACCGTGAGCTCGATTCGAACGGAAAACCCGCGTGACCGCCGAAGAGCTTCAGCGCGCCTTCGCCGCCGAGCTCGGCGAAGCCATCGGACCACTCGTACCCGCGAAAGATCCCTTCATCGTCGTCCGAGCGGACCGAATCCGGGAGCTCTGCAGCTTCGCGAAAGCCTCCCCCGAGCTCGCCTTCGACTTCCTCGAAGATCTCACCGCGACTGACCATCCCAAAGAGCAGCTGATCCGGCTCGTCTACCACCTGTACTCGTACAAGCACCGCCATTCGTGTGTGCTCAAAGTAGATCTCCCGCGTCGAGATCCCCGAGTCGCCACCGTCGAGCCGATCTGGAAAGCCGCCAACTGGCTCGAGCGCGAAGTCTTCGATCTCTTCGGAGTCACCTTCGAAGGCCACACCGATCTCCGCCGAGTCCTCCTGCCCGAAGATTGGCAGGGCCATCCGCTCCGCAAGGACTACATGGAGCACGGCGGCTGGCACTCGATCTCGAACGTGCGGGACAACCCGCTCGAGATGTATCTGCAGCTGGATCGGAAGGGGAAGAGCTAGTGGCGCTTGATCAGCTCATCCTCACGAAGTTCGGTGCCGACGCGGACAAAGAGATGCTCCTCAACATGGGGCCGCAGCATCCGTCCACGCACGGGGTGATCAACTTCATCGTGCACGCCGACGGCGAGGTGATGAAGAAGGCGGTGCCGCAGGTCGGGTACCTGCACCGGTCGCTCGAGAAGATCGGCGAGATCGTCACCTACGCGGGGTACATGCCGTACACCGATCGCGTCGACTATCTCGCGGCGATGTTCGCGAACGAGGGCTACGCGCTGGCTGTGGAGAAGCTCCTTGGCCTCGAAGCGCCGCCGCGCGCGCAGTACCTGAGAGCGATCTCCTGCGAGCTCAACCGCATCACCTCGCACCTCATCTCCGTCGGAACGATGTCGATGGACGTGGGCGCGGTGACGCCGTTCCCGTACGCACTGCGCGAGCGCGAGAGCATCAACGATCTGATGGAAGCGCTCTGCGGCGCGAGGCTCACGTACAACTACCACCGCATCGGCGGCGTCGCGTTCGATCTGCCACCGGGCTGGGCGGAGAATTGCCTGCGCTGGGCGGATCACTTCGAGAAGATCCTCGGAGAGTTCGAACGGCTGATCGTCGGGAACGAGATCTTCGTGCGGCGCCTCGCGGGCCTGGGAGTGATCCCGCTGCCGATGGTGATCGACTACGGCCTCGTCGGACCGAACCTGCGAGCGAGCGGGATGAAGTTCGATCTCCGTCGAGATCATCCGTACGGCGCGTACCCGGACTTCGAGTTCGAGGTTCCGGTGGGAGAGGGCTTCGCCGGCCCGTCGCGAGGAGGGAAGGTCGGCGACTGCTACGACCGCTTCATGATTCGAGTGCTGGAGATGCGCCAGTCGCTGCGGATCGTGAAGCAGGCGGTGGAGAAGATTCCGCCAGGAGATTTCCTGCACCCGAAGACGCCGAAGAGGATCAAGCCGCCGCCCGGGGAGGCACAGAGCCGGATCGAGTCTGCTCGAGGAGAGATGGCGTACTACGTGGTGAGCGACGGATCGGAACGCGCGTATCGGGTGCGGGCGCGGACCGGCTCCTATCTCGCGATGGGAATCATCGAGGAGCTCTCGAAGGGGCTGATGATCGCCGACCTCGTCGCGCTGATCGCGTCGCTGGATGTCGTGGCCCCGGAGATTGATCGGTAATGCAGCACGCGATCGATCAGTTCCTGCGCAACCGCGGACTCGATCCCGCGTCGTGGCCGTACACGCAGCTCGCGTACTTTGCCGCGATGATGCTCGTCGGAATCGGGCTCACGAGCTTCGGCGCGATCTTCGCGGGGTTGTTGTCATGGTGGGAGCGCCGCGTTGCTGCTCGCATTCAGTCGCGCGTGGGACCGAATCGCGTGGGCCCTGGTGGACTGCTTCAGTTCGCCGCCGACGCGTTCAAGCTGATCCTCAAAGAGGATCTCGTCCCCGGAGAATCGGACCGCTTCCTCTTCAAGATCGCGCCGTACTTCGTGATGACCGGCTTCGTGCTCACGTTCGTGGTGCTGCCGTTCGGCTACCACTTGTCCGCGTCGAACATGAACGTCGGCCTCTTCTATCTCGTGAGCGTGACGGCGCTCGTCGTCGTCGGAATTCTGCTCTCGGGCTGGTCGTCGAACTCGAAGTGGTCGCTGCTCGGCGGACTGCGCGCGGCGGCCCAGGTCATCTCGTACGAAGTGCCTGCGGGAATCGCGCTGCTGGTTCCGGTCACGATGGCGGGCGCTTTGAATCTGCACGACATCATCCGCGCGCAGGGCGGGATGCCGTGGGACTGGTTCATCTTCCAGACGCCGTGGGCGTACGCGGCGTTCTTCATCCTCTTCATCGCGCTGCTCGCGGAAGGAAACCGCACGCCGTTCGATCTCCCTGAAGCCGAGAGTGAGCTCGTCGCCGGCTACAACACCGAATACTCCGGGATCCGCTTCGGCTACTTCTTCCTCGCCGAGTGGGGGAACGTCTGGGTCATGAGCGCGATCCTCACCACGCTCTTCCTCGGCGGCTGGCAGGTGCCCGGCATCACCGTGGATCGGTTGGCGAGCTGGGAGCATTCGAGCTCGGTGCCGCTGCTGTTCTACGTCGCTTCGGCGGCGGTGTTCTGCGTGAAGACGCTTGGGCTCGTGAACGTCGTCGTGTGGATCCGCTGGACGTTCCCGCGCATCCGCGTCGATCAGATGATGACGCTCTGCTGGAAATACCTGGTGCCGATCGGGATGGGCCTCGTGGTGCTCGCGGCGATCACCGAGTTCGCGTCGTTCTCGATCTTCGGCAGCGCGGCGATGGTTCAGGCGCCGCTCTTCTCCGTGCGTGGCGCGATGCACTTCGCGCTCTTCGCTCTAGGCGGCCTCCTCCCGATCGCGTTCTTCCTCCGGAAAACCTTCCGCAACATCCGCCTCGCGGGCGACCGGGTGGATCTCACGAACTACTGAGCCATGCCCGTCAGCGACTACTTCGGCCACATCAAGGACACGGTGAAGAGCGCCTGGGAGGGCATGAGCGTCACGCTCTCGTACATGTTCCGCCGTCCGCTCACGATCCAGTACGGCGGCCCCGACGAGGCGAAGGCGAAAGACGAGCTCATCCAGGACACGCTCCCCCCGCGCTACCGGGGGCTGCTCGAAGTGGACATGGACATCTGCACCGCGTGTCTCGCGTGCGAACGCGCGTGCCCCATCAACGTCATCGCGATCGAAGTCGAAAAAGATCCCGCGAACCCGAAGCAGCGCGTGATGACCCGCTTCGACATCGACGAAGGCAAGTGCATGTTCTGCGGCCTCTGCGTCGAGCCGTGCCCGACAGGATCCATCGTTCACACGAGAGAGTTCGAAGCTGCGAACACCTCGCTCTCGAACCTGACGCTGCGGTTCGTCGATCCCGCGAAACCCGCGCCCGTCTACAAGCCACCAAAGGGCGCCGCCGCGTATCCGCGAGTCGTCCTCGGAGACGTCACGAAGCAGCTCATCAAGCAGTGGGACTCCCCGCCGCCACCCTTCGCGAGACAGGTCGCACCGGGGACCATGGGCCCGTCGGATGAGGTAACGAGACAACTCGCGGGCGAAGCGGCGACGAAGCGAAGCGGCGAGCCACTCGTAGACGTCCTCCGCCGAGCGCAAGCCGGACTCGACTGCGGAGCCTGTACGTATCCGACCTGCCGCGCCTACGCGGAAGCGATCGCCTCCGGCGCCGAGAAGCGCACCAACCTGTGTGAACCCGGCGGTGATGCGTCAGCAGTTGCGACGCGAGTGGTGCTCGAGAGCGCGGACGCCGGCAAGCGCGTGCTCTCCGTCGATGCGCTGAAGGAGAAGTACGGCCGGTCGGGACACGAGAAATAGACGGACCTGAAGCGGTGACGCCCGCTTCGGCACGCACCCCTTGGACATTTTTGCCGCTCCATCAGGGCCGAAACCCGGTTTCGATCGGCTTTTTCGTCCAACCCCCC
>JBJMQN010000094.1:0-9057 GCA_045802665.1 Myxococcaceae bacterium
CAAGGGTCCCGCGTGCGCCGCGCTGGGGAAGGGCTTCCGGGCCCAGGTGGACCTGGTCGCCGAGCGGGCGATGACGGTGAAGAGCGCGCCGAACAATCCGCTCTCCTCCGGCTCGTACTACTGCCACTACCAGGGCTGCGAGAAGCGAACTGGCGTGGAGCTCGTCACGCACGCCGGCCGCCCCGTGGTGATGAAGTACCTGGTGGATTTTCTGATCGACAAGAACCGCTCGCGCGATGTGACGGTCGTGTGGTGGGGCAAGAAGATCGACGAGAAGGTGCCCACCTCGCACGTGAGCTACTGCGAGCGCGAAGGCGACCGCGGCAAGAAGGGCGCGGAGCAGGTGGCGAAGGATCTCGGCGAGCTGCCGTGGCTCGGCAAGCTGGAGCCGAAGCAGGACCCGGACAAGAACTGTCTCTATGACGTGCGGGTGTTCGTGGCGGACGACGCGAGCCTGCCGGCGAAGCGATGAGCGGTCCGCGCCTTCCAGCGGCCCAGCGGGTTGCGGGGCTCGGGACGACGGTGTTCTCGGAGTTCAGCGCGCTCGCCAACGAGCACGGCGCGGTGAACCTGGGGCAGGGGTTCCCGGACTTTGACGGCCCACTGGAGGTGAAAGAGGCCGCGGTTCAGGCGATCAACGGCGGGCTGAACCAGTACGCGATCGGCTCCGGAGCGGTGGAGTTGCGCAGAGCGATCGCCGAGCACCAGGCGCGCTTCTACGGTCAGAAGCTCGATCCGCAGACGATGATCTCGGTCACGTCCGGGGCAACCGAGGCGATCTTCGACACCATCCTCGGCATCGTGGATCCGGGCGATGAGGTGATCATCTTCGAGCCCTTTTACGACTCATACGTCCCCGCGGTGGAGATGGCGGGCGGCGTCTGCCGGTACGTGCTCTTGCGGCCGGCGGATGGAACGCATCCGACGTGGTGGTTCGACGAGGGCGAGCTGCGAGCGGCTTTCAGCGACAAGACGCGGCTCGTGATCGTGAACACGCCGCACAACCCCACCGGGAAGGTCTACACGCGAGCGGAGCTTTCGCTCATCGGCGAGCTCTGCCGGAAGCACGGCGCGTTCATCCTCTCCGACGAGGTCTACGAGCACATCGTGTTCGAGCCGGCCCGCCACGTGCCCACCGCGACGGTCGAAGGGCTCGGCGATCGCGTCGTCACCGTGAGCAGCGGCGGAAAGACGTTCAGCTTCACCGGCTGGAAGATCGGCTGGGCGATCGGCGCTCCGCCACTGCGGACGCCGGTTCAGAACGCGCACCAGTTCATCACCTTCGCCACGGCCGCGCCGTTTCAGCACGCCATAGCGCACGCGCTCCGGATGACGGATTCGTTCTACGCGGAGCTGCAGCGGGACTACGCGAAGCGGCGCGACAAGCTCTGCGGCGCGCTCCGCGACTGCGGGTTCCGGGTGCTCGTCCCCGAGGGCACTTACTTCGCGATGGTGGATCTCGAGGGCACCGGCTTCGACGACGACTTCGCGTTCTGCCGGCACCTCACGACGAAAGTCGGAGTGGCCGCTATTCCGCCGTCCGCGTTCTACAGCGCGGAGCACAAGAAGCACGGCCAGCGCTTCGCACGCTTCGCGTTCTGCAAGACGGACGCGGTGCTGGATCGAGCGGCGGAGCGGCTCCGCTCATTCCGCTCGCTCACGCGGTGAGCTGTTTCCACCGCCGCTCGATGTCCCGCTCCAATTGCGCGGCGTCGACGCCAGCGGGTAACTCGCGCCACTCGCGCTGATAGGTCGTCCCCATCGGCGTGGGATCGTCGCTGCCGAGGACGCAGTGAATGTGCGCCTGCTGCATCACGCTCAGCGGATGCGCTCCACCGTGCTCAGCCTTCAACCTCGCGAGCGCCGTCGGAATCAGCAGCGCGTTGCTCACCGGGCAGACCTCGACCGTCACGCCTTCGGAAGCCAACTTCGCGAGCGTCTTCTCGCTCTGTACCGAATGGACGCCGTGACCGATCGCCTGCGGCTTCAGCTCCAGCGTGCGATCCACCGCCGCGTGCCCCTCGAACTCACCCGCATGCACCGTGAGATCCGGCAGCACGTTCCGCAGCCCTTGAAGAATCTCCACCAGCGCAGGCGGCATCGGCTCCTTGTCCGCCCCGGTCACGATGCCGAGCACATCCAACCCGGACAGGACGGCCGCATGCTCCCGAACGATCTCCCCCAGCGCGCGGTAGTGCGGCTCCGACTCGAACGTCCTCGAGAACCCGAGCCGCAGCAGCATCTCCACGCCGGTCTCTTTCTCTGAAGCGTCGCGCGCGGACAGCACGCGCAGGAGGAGCTCTCTCGCTCTCTCCGCGAACGCAGCGGGCGCGATCGTCCTCCACTCCTTCTTCTCGTTTTCCAGCAGCGTCCGCGTCATCGAGAACAGGCTCACCCGCATCTCGAAGCCATCCGGCGAATCCAGCGCCGCCTCGTCGAACGCCATCCGGCTGAGCTCGCCGATCGCCTCTGCGGAAACGTACGCGGCGCGCGCCTTCTTGATGCACTCGTAGAAGAGCGTCGCGTCGTCGGAAGGGTCCGCCATCGTGAGCAGCGGACGCAGCTCGGCGGCGGTCCGGAAGCGCTGTCCCAACTCGTTCCAGAACAGCGGCTGCCGGAGGTCGAACCGCTGGGCGATTTTCACCAACGCTTCCGGTGAGTGAGATCCTTCAAGGTGTCGGTGGAGATCGATGCGCAGCGGCTTGCCCTCTGTCCGGCACAGCGCATACCGCGAGTGACTGTCGTCGCGCGAGCCCCGGATGGGCGGTACGGCCAATGGTGATTCCTCACCAAAGTGCGCATTACGCCCGTCCGGTTTTTCAACTGCGCGAGGCGACTTCCATGGACGCACCCTTCGAGTACTCCGCCAACTTCCGCTCCCAGATTGAAAAGCTGCACCGCGGCAAGGAGGACTCTCCCCAGTTCCGCGAGCAGGTGAACGCGCACCTGGGTGGTCCGGACAGCCGGCTGTTCCAGTTCCGGTCACGGCTCGTGCGCGAGCTCGAGATCCGATGCGGGTCGCTGCTCGGCAGGCGCGTGCTGGACGTGGGCTGCGGCACCGGCGCGACCACTGCTGCGCTCGCTGAGGCGTCCCGTGACGTCGTCGCGTTCGACATCGATCAGGAGAGCGTGAACGTCGCCGGGGAGCGAATCCGCGAGCACGGCCGCACCGATCACGTGCGCTTCTTCTGCGGCGAGTCGATCGACAAGCTCCCCTCCGACGTCGGGACGTTCAACGTCGTCCTGCTGAACGGCGTGCTGCAGCACGTGCCGCGGAGCAGAAAGGGCGCTCGCGAGAACCTCATGCGCTCCGCGTTCGCGCTGCTTCGGCCCGGCGGCTACCTCTTCATCAACGACACGCCCAATCGCCTCTGGCCGCAGGACAGCGGGATCACCGGGCTGCCGCTGCTGCCGTGGACGCCGGCGGGATCGCGCATCGCGTACGAGCTCGCGGTGCGGCTCAAGCGCTACGAGGACGCGCCGTTCAAGACGAAGGGCCCCGTCGGGCTCGAAGAGTCCGGCGCGTGGGGCTGCACCTACTGGGAGCTCTGGAACGCGCTCAAGGGCACCGGCGCCGCGTGCCTGAATCTCCTTCCCGGCCAGGACCAGCGCGTCAGCTATGGGGCAAGGGCGAACAGCGCGAAGCGGAGGCTGGAGCGGACGCTCTACATCCCCGCCGTGAAGATGCTGCGCGTGCCGATCACCGCGTTCCTTCCGACGCTGACCCACCTCGTCTTCAAGAAGCCCGGGAGCGTGGCATGAGCGTCGTCGATCAGCTGACCGCCAGCGCCAAGAAGCGGCTCTCTCAGGTACGCGTGCCTTCCACCGCGCTCCACAAGGTCCTCGCGTGGGAGTACCGGCTTCGCCATGCAGGCGTGAGCGAGTTTCTGCGCGTCGCCTACTACCAGCCGCTGTTCGAGGCGCTCTGTGACTCGGTCGGGAAGGGCGTGCAGCTCGATCTCTCCGGAAGGCCCAGGCTCCCTGATCTCGTTCACGTCCGGCTCTGCCTCGGCGACCGGGTGAAGATCTCCGGCCAGAGCAGCTTCAGCGGCGCGAAGAACGCGGAGGTGACCGCGGTCATCCACGTGGGCGACGACTCGTCCATCGGCTCCGGCGCGAGCCTCTGCGCGGGGACGTGGATCAAGATCGGCCGGCACGTGCTCATCGCCGGCGACTGCTTCGTGAGCGGCGATCCAGGACATCCGCAGGATCCGATCGCGCGGATCTCCGAGGCGGCACCCACCAGCGCGCTCGGACGCATCGAGATTGGCGATCACGTGTGGCTCGCTCGCGGCGCGGCGGTGCTTGGAAACGTCCGCATCGGCGAAGGCGCGATCATCGGCGCCCGAGCGGTGGTCACCCGCGACGTGCCGGACTACGCCGTCGTCGTCGGCAACCCCGGAAAGGTCGTCCGCCGGCTGAACGGCAAGGAGACGCCGGAGGAGCTCAAGCGGATCCGCACCGGGGCGTCGGCCATCCCCGGCAGCCCCAACAACGTCCGCGACGAGACCCAAACCCTCTTTTGATGGCCCGCAGCACGCCGCGGATGTTCGCTTCTGGATGGATCGCGAAAACACCCTGAGTGTCTGAGCGGTTCACGGAGGGTAATGCTCACGCTGTCCCCCGGGTTGCCTGTGACTCTCGCTGCGAACATCGAACCCAAGAGCCCCCGCGTTCAGGGAGATCACCTCGTGCAGTTCTACGAGGATTCCCACTTCCTCGCGCGCGAGGTCGCCTCCTTCGTGCTCGACGGCTTCAGTGACGCCGAAGCGGTCATCCTGATCGCCAAAGACGAGAACGTCCCGGTGTTCGAGCGGGAGCTCTATCGGGGCGGAGTGGACGTAGAGGCCGCGCGCCGGCAGCAGAAGCTCGTGATGCTGAGCGCGGAGCAGACGCTGGCGAAGTTCATGCGGGACGGGGTTCCGGACGGCGAGCTGTTCCGCGCGACGATCGAACCGTACGTCGACGCCGCGCGCGCCAGTCATCCGGGCGTCCGCGCGTACGGCGAGATGGTGGATGTGCTCTGGCGCGCGGGGAACACCAAGGGCGCGCTCTTGCTCGAGCAGCTCTGGTCCGCGTTCCTCGGGCGGCACGACTTTCCGCTCCTCTGCGCGTATTCGATGAGCAACTTCGCGCGCGAGACGGACCGCGAAGGCTTCGAGCAGGTCTGCGCGCACCACTCGCACGTGCTGCCCAGCGATCGGCTCGCCGACGGCGCTTCGGACGACGCTCAGAACCGGATCATCGCGAGGCTGCAGCAGCGCGCGCACGCCCTGGAAGACGAGATTGAGCGCCGCCGGGTCCTCGAGGCCGAACGCACCCGGCTCCTTCAGGATGCGCAGGCGGCAGTGGGTATGCGCGACGAGTTCCTCGCCATCGCCTCGCATGAGCTGAAGACCCCGCTCACCGCGATCCACCTGAACGTCGAGGGGCTGCTTCGGGCCTGCGAGCAGGGCGTGGCGCCGATCGACGACGCTCGGCAGCGGCTGGCAAGGGTGAAGGGTGGGGTGGAGAAGCTCACCGTGCTCATCAATGAGCTGCTGGACGCGTCACGGCTCTCTGCCGGGCGGCTCTCGCTCCATCCGACCAGCTTCAACCTCGCGGAGCTCGTCCGGGAGGTCTGCGGCCAGTTCAAGGAAGAGGCGAGCCGGCGGGGCTCCGCGGTCGAGGTGGCGGTCCAGGACATTGAAGGCTCCTGGGATCGCGATCGGCTGGACCAGGTCATCACGCACCTCGTCGCGAACGCGCTCAAGTACGGGAACGGCCTGCCGGTGACGGTGGCGCTGGAGCGGAAGCTTTCGGGCGCGCAGCTCACGGTGACCGATCGCGGAATGGGCATCTCGCCCGAGGACCAGAGCCGCGTGTTCGATCGGTTCGAACGCGCTGTGTCGGTGCACCACCACGGGGGGCTGGGCCTCGGGCTCTACATCGCCCGGGAGATCGTCACCGCTCACCGGGGAACGATCGAAGTGCAGAGCGAGCGGGGCCGGGGTTCAACGTTCCGCGTCATGCTTCCCCTAAGCTGAACCCGGGCGTGACCTGAGATTGCGACCCCCCGACCCGGGTGCTAACAGAGCGGGCCCAAATGGCTCCCAAGCGCCCGCCGCAGAAGAAGATTTCCGCCGCCATCTCCTCCCGCCGTGCCTCCGCGAAGAAGCCTGCGCCGAAGAAGCCGAAGGCGGGCAGCAAGCTGAAGGGCGCCGCGAAGAAGGTGCTCCAGCGGGTGAAGGCGAAGACGAAGCCGGCCGCGCTGCGGACCTACTCGGCGGACGCGCTGGCGAAGGCCGCGAAGGACTTCGCGCGTTGGCAGAAGGAAGACCTCGCGAAGACGACGGCGAAGATGCCGCTCCGCAAGGCGCAGTTCACGACTGACTCGGGCGTGCCGATCCCGGACTTGCTCACGCTGGCGGATCGCAAGGCAGAGAGCCCGGACGACATTGGGTTGCCCGGACAGTTCCCGTACACGCGCGGCCCGCAGCCCACGATGTACCGGGGACGGCTCTGGACGATGCGGCAGTTCGCGGGCTTCGGGACGCCGGCGGACACGAACAAGCGCTTCAAGTACCTCATCAGCCACGGCATGACCGGGCTCTCCACCGCCTTCGATATGCCCGCGCTGATGGGCTACGACGCGGACCACTCGATGAGCCTGGGCGAGGTGGGCAAGGAGGGCGTCGCCATCTCGTCCTTGAAGGACTTCGAGATCCTGTTCGACGGAATTCCGCTCGACAAGGTCACGACGTCGATGACCATCAACGCGTCTGCGATCGTCGCGCTCTGCATGTACATCGCCGTCGCCGAGAAGCAGGGCGTGTCGATGGAGAAGCTGGGCGGGACGATTCAGAACGACATGCTGAAGGAGTACATCGCGCAGAAGGAGTGGATCGTCCCTCCGCGCCCGGCGGTCCGGATCGTGGTGGACATGATCCAGTACTGCCAGCAGCACATGCCGAAGTGGCACCCGGTGTCGATCAGCGGGTACCACATCCGGGAGGCTGGAGCGACGGCGGTGCAGGAGCTGGCGTTCACGCTCGCGGACGGGATCGGGTACGTCGAGGAGTGCGTGAAGCGCGGGATGAACGTGGACGACTTCGCGCCGCGGCTCTCGTTCTTCTGGGACGTGCACAACGACTTCTTCGAGGAGATCGCGAAGTTCCGCGCCGCTCGCCGCATCTGGGCGAAGGTGATGAAGGAGCGGTTCGGCGCGCAGAAGCCGGCCTCGATGATGCTCCGCACGCACGCGCAGACCGCGGGCGTTTCGCTCACCGCGCAGCAGCCGTACAACAACGTCGTCCGCACGGCCCTGCAGGCGATGGCGGCGGTGCTGGGTGGCACGCAGTCTCTGCACACCAACTCGCTGGACGAGACCTACGCGCTGCCGACGGAGGAGTCGGTGACGATCGCGCTCCGCACGCAGCAGCTGATCGCGTACGAGTCGGGCGTGGACCGGGTGGTGGATCCGCTCGCGGGCAGCTACTACGTGGAGTACCTCACCGACGAGATGGAGAAGCGCGGCATGGAGTACATCCGCCGCATCGACGAGATGGGCGGGATCATCCGGGCGGTGGAGGAGCAGTATCCGCAGAAGGAGATCGGCGAGTCCGCGTACCGCTTCCAGCGCGAAGTGGAGCAGGGCGAACGCTTCATCGTCGGCGTCAACGCCTTCAAGAGCGAGGGCGCGGCGCCGATCGAGATCCTCAAGATCGACGAGCGTGTCTCGCACGAGCAGATCGACCGGCTGAAGCGGGTCCGTGCGGAGCGCAACCAGGCGGCGGTGGACGCGGCGCTGGCGAAGGTCGAAGCGGCCTGCCGCGGGACGGACAACCTGATGCCGCCGGTGTTGGAGGCGGTGAAGGCCTACGCGACGCTGGGCGAGGTCTCGGACGTGTTCCGCAAGGTCTGGGGCCAGTACCGCGAAGGCGGGCTGTTCTAGAGAGCAGCAGACGTAAACGTGCGGGGGGACAGAAACCGATTACACTTTGGGTGAGACTCCCCTCCGCTCGATCCAGCTTTGGCACATCTCGACTTCTTCTTCCTCGTCTACACCGACGGCGACTCGCCGCGACCGCTGACTGATCCTGAAATTCGCTGGCACGAGCTGCCGAACGTCCCGCTCCCCAACCCGGGAGACGAGCTGTTCGGTCCGTGGGCAGGCGAGGCCTCGCGCGAGCTGAAGAAGATGCGCCGGGCATTCCTGTTCGAGGCCCATCGCGACCGGCTGCGCGAGCCCGAGCAGTTCTTCGCGCACGTCAATGGCGCGCTCGCAAGCAGCATCTCCGGGCTGCGCGGCTACGCGGTGGACGTGCTCCGGCTCTGGCCGCTTCCGATTCGGGAGCTCGAGGAGCTGCCGCAGGATCCGTTGCCCGAGGATCTGTTCGCCGTGGGCTTCGAGGACGTGACCGCTGGTGGCATCCGCGCGCAGAGCTTCGGACTCGCCAAGCTCGGGCAGCGCGAGGTGCGGTTCACGTTCACCGACAGATCGCTGATGGACGAGGCGGCGCTGCTCGTGGCCCACCTGGCGGACTATGCGATGCATCACTCGCGAAGGGTGGAGCACGGGCAGACGATGAGCTTCGGGTTCGACAGGCTCACGTTTCAGGCGTCCGAAGGGGCGGAGGCGGGCGGTCCGTTTCGAGCGTGGCATGCGCCGCTCGTGCAGGCGGTGCTTCCGGAAGAGGCCTTCACCGGTGTCGGGATGCTGGATTTGAAGGCGCACCTGCCGCTCAGCGAGGAGACGACGTCGGATCTGACGGACGTGCTCCGGCGATCGCTGTTGCAGCGGCTGTTGTTGGAAGAGCTCGGGATGCCGGGTGATGCGCCGTCTCAGCACGCGGTGCTCCGGACGTGCGGCTGCCCCGAGCTCGCGACGGCGTGGAAGGCAGTTCGGGACGAGCCCAACGCGTCGAAGGACAGCGGCTGGTCGGTCACGTGCGTGAAGGCGCACGCGCAGAAGGATCTGCACGAACGCACCGTGGGAGATCTCACCCGCCGAGTGGCCTCGCTCCTGCGCTACCTCGCGCTGCCGCCGGGGTGTACGGTCATCTGGAACGGGCCCAC
>JBJMQN010000095.1:0-11614 GCA_045802665.1 Myxococcaceae bacterium
CGCGGATCCACGCCCGCCTTCTTCGTGAGCAGCATCGCCTCGGAGAGCGCCTCCAGCATCAGCGCGATGATCGCGTTGCCGGCGAGCTTCACCTGGCTCGCGCTTCCCACCGGTCCGCAGTGGATCCACTTCTCGCCCACCGCCTTGAAGATGGGCTCGGCCCGCGCAACGCCCGCGTCGGTCGCGCCCACCATCAGCACCAGCGTGCCCTTCTCGGCGCCGGATTTGCTGCCCGTGACCGGCGCCTCCACGAAGTCCACGCCTCGGCTCTCGCACTCCTTGAAGAGATCTCGCGAGAAGTCCGGCGACACGGTGGAGAAGTCCACGAAGAGCTGGCCGCGTGAGGCGCTCTGGAAGATGCCGTGCTCGCCCCAGGTGACCTCGCGCAGAGCCTTCGGGTCCGAGACGCAGGTGCAGATGCAGTCCACGTTCGCCGCGAGATCCGACGGCGCCGCCGCCACCTCGATGCCGAGCGCACGCAGCGGTTTCGCCTTCTCCTCGGTGCGGTTCCAGACGACGACGTCGAACCCTTTCGCTTTCAGGTTCTTCGCCATCCGGCTGCCCATGATGCCCAGCCCGATGAAGCCCACCGTTTTGATCTGTCGCATGGAGTCACGCCCTTACTAACTTCCGCGCCGCATGCCCAACGCTCGAATGGATCCGCCGTGGCGCGCGCAGGCGGCATCCCTTAAGTTCAAGGCCGCATGAAGTTCCCCGTGTTTCCGTGGCGAGAGAAGGACCGCTCGCTCGCCCAGAAGGCCGCGCAGGACCAGGCAGAGAAGCTGCTCGTGGAGTCGTTCCGCACGCTCTCGTCGATGTGCACCAAGCTCGCTGACTTCATCGAGACGCAGCGGCTTCAGCGGCAGGGCTACGAGAACCAGGGCAAGTTCCTCGAACGGCTGGACGACTCGCCGAACAAGCCGAAGTGAACGGCGCGAACCCCGTCGGCAGCGACGAGCTTCTGCCCGCGTGCATCCCCTCGTGCGCGGCGGCGAAGTGGCACGAGTCGTGGCGGCTGCCCATGCCCGCGGTGCACGACGAAGAGGGGCCGAGGCTCCCCACTTCACTGCCTGAAGTCATCGACGGGCACGTGCACCTGTTTCCGGATCGGATGTTCGAGGCGATCTGGAAGTGGTTCGACAACTACGGCTGGCCCGTCCGTTACAAGCTCAAGACCCCGGAGGTGATTCGCTTCCTGCTCTCGCGCGGCGTCTCACGGATCGTCGCGCTGCACTACGCGCACAAAGAAGGCATCGCGCGCACGATGAACCGCTTCATGGCCGAGGTCGTGAGGGCCGAGCCGCGCGTGACCGGCGTCGCGACGGTGATGCCGGGCGAGGCGGACGCTCGGGGCATCCTCGAGGAGGGATTTTCGCTGGGGCTCACCGGCGTGAAGCTCCACTGCCACGTGCAGTCGTTCTCGCCGGACGACCCGAGGCTTCATCCGGTCTACGAGACGTGCAGCGACCACGCTCAGCCCATCGTCATTCACGCGGGCCGCGAGCCGAGCTCGCCCGAGTATCCGGTGGATCCGTACACGCTCTGCTCGGTGGATCGAATCGAAGCGGTGCTGCGGAGCTTTCCGAAGCTTCGGATCTGCGTGCCGCACCTCGGGGCCGACGAGTTCGACGGCTACCTCCGCCTGCTGGAGCGCTACGACAACCTCTACCTCGACACCA
Organism: Myxococcaceae bacterium; assembly: GCA_045802665.1. GTDB lineage: Bacteria > Myxococcota > Myxococcia > Myxococcales > Myxococcaceae > JBJMQN01. The sequence continues at coordinate 1,680 of JBJMQN010000095.1, forward strand.
CGATGACCCTGGGCAGCTATTTCCCGGGCGACGTGCCGTGGCGGATGGTCCACGCGCGGCCGGACCGGATTCTGTACGGCACGGACTTTCCGAACCTGCCGTACGCGTGGGATCGCGAAGTGCGCGCGATCGCGGCGCAGAAATTTCCCGAGGAGGCGCTCGCCTCCGTGCTCGGGGAGACCGCGAAGGCGCTGTTCGCCCCTCAACGAGCCGCGAAAGAAACTGTTTGAGCACAAACCAATTTCGCCGATCGTTCGCGGCGTATTGGGCACTTCGGGGATCTCAGAGGCCGCAGAGCGCCTCGTCCATCAGCACATCGATTCCGTCGAGCAGCTCGAGGTCCTCCTCCTGCTGCACAGGACCGCTCCGCGCGCGTGGGGCGCGGCTGACGTCGCGCACGATCTGCGCATCGACCAGAGCTCCTCGAAGCGGCGGCTGGAGGATCTCGTCAGCAGGGGCATGGTGACGCGCGACGGCGAGGGCTTCAGCTATCGGCCCTCCGCGCATGACGCCTCGGTGAGGGCGCTCTCGGACGCGTACCGCGAACGGCGCGTGGCGGTGATCACCCTCATCTTCACCAAGCCCTCGGATCCGGTGCGCGAGCTGGCGGACGCGTTCCGGATCAACAAGAAGGGAGGGTCGTAACCTTCATGTCCGAGTTCGTCTACGGCCTGTGCGCCCTCATCTCCGTCGGCTGCGCCCTCCTGCTCTTCCGCAGCTACCGGCGAAGACCGGTGCGGCTGCTCCTGTGGGTGATGAGCTCCTTCTGGCTCATCGCGCTCAACAACGTGATGCTGTTCGTGGACCGCGTGCTGCTCGCGACCGTGGACCTGTCGCTCTTGCGCGCCGCCGTCGCCCTCATCGCCGCCATGGTGCTGCTCTACGGCCTCATCTGGGAGAGCCGATGAACGAGGCCCTCATCCACCTGTGCAATCACCTCTGGAGCGCGACGGGAACGCTGTTCGCGGTGGCGGCGGTCGTGTTCGGCCGTTTCTACCGGGACACGAAGGACCGCTTCTTCCTGCTCTTCTCCATCGGCTTTCTGACGCTCGGGGCTCAGTACTGGTTTCTCGCCCTGTACCGGGTGCCGGACGAGTCGCAACATTGGCTGTACGTCGTACGGCTCATCGCTTTTGCGTTCATCGTGATAGCCGTCGTGGACAAGAATCGGCAAAGCCAATGAAGAACGGCAACAACAACGAAGCGCAGTCGCTGGGTGAAGTCCTGGATTTCATGCGCCTGCTCTGGGCGGTGCACCACGCGCTGCAGACCACCAGCAAGCGGATGGAGCGGGAGATAGGCATCACCGGGCCTCAGCGGCTGGTGCTGCGCGTCCTGAACCAGAGGCCCGGGCTCTCCGCGGGCGAGCTCTCCCGAGCGCTCCACACCGATCCCTCCACCCTCACCGGCATCCTCCGGCGGCTGGAAGAGCGGAAGCTCGTGCAGCGCACCGCCGACTCCGCCGATGCGCGGCGCGTGCGGCTCAACGTGACCGCCGAGGGTAAGCGTCACGCGCGGGAGCGCACCGGCACCGTGGAGGCCGCGGTCAAAGAGGCGCTGGAGAAGCTCTCGCCGGATTCAGTTCGTCAGTCGCGGAAGGTGCTCACCGCGCTCGCTGAATCACTCGAAGCAGAGGCCTCGTAGCGCTCAAGCTCTTCGTCTTCGAACGCCGCGACCTCGATGCAGACGAGGTGACAGTCGTGCGTGTCCGGGTCGCAGTGGGATTCGCAGTAGAAGAGCCGGCAGTCCGGGCACTCGCGCTCTGACGCCTCGCAGCCGTCACCGCAGTGGGCGCAACTTCGAACCACGTAGATCTGATTTTGAGGTTCCATGCGGAAGACCCTCTCGTGCGGGTCTGACATGGAACGAAAGTGCCCAGACATGAAAACGCCCGGCCCCCTGTGAAGGAGCCGGGCGGGTTCACGAGATCAGCACCCTCTTAGATGCAGGTGCCGCCGTCGGTGGGGCAGCAGTAGCCCGCGTTCGCCTGCGCACTGGTGCGGCAGACGTACCCGGCGGCGGACCCGCAGCCGATGTTGGGGTTGTTGCAGTTCGGGTAGCAGAACCCGCCGCCATTGCCGTCGTCCGCGCAGACGTAGCCTGTGCGGCAGTTGCTCTGACCACCGAGCGGCGTAGTGCACTTCTGGAGGCAGTACGCGGTTGTCGAGCTGAAGCCCACGCACTCGCCAGTGGAGCTGCAGTAGTTGGGGTCCTGGGTCGAGGAGCAGTCCGCGAGGCACGAACCGCCGGTCCAACCGCTCTGGCCTCCGTCGGGGAGCACCTGCGGCTGACAGAAGCCGGTGATGGGCGGCGGACCGCATTGCGTGGTGCTCGTGCACGCCTTGCCGACGAGGTTCGGCGGCGCCGGCGGATCGATCCAGCAACCCGTGGTCGTCTTGCCCGTGTTGCCGAAGTAGCAGGTGTAACCCAGCCGGCACTGATCGAAGTTCGGGCCGCAGGTCGGCCAGCAGTAGCTCTGCGTCTCGCCGAACGAAGACAGCGAGGACGAAGGCGTGCCGCAGATAGCGCCCGTGGTCAGGCCGGCACAGGTGGAGTCACCCGCGGTACCAGCGGTGCACGGCACCGTGCAGAACCCGTCCTGGTAGCTCTGCGCACCGGACGCCGTCGTCAGCTTGCAGATCGCGCCGGAGCCCAGCGCGCTGCAGTCGCTGTTCGAAGTGCACGTCGAACCGACACTGCCGCTCCCGGTGGCGCAGGAGCCGCTGCTGCAGACCTGGCCGCTGCCGCACACCGCGCAGCTGACGCCGTTGAGGCCGCAGCTCGAGTTGCCCTGCGTCGTCGTGCACACGCCGGAGCCGTTGCAGCAGCCGTTGGGGCAGGTCGACGAGTTGCACGTGGTGGAGGTGGTGCACGTTCCCGACGAGCTGCACGTCTGACCCGAGGTGCACGTCGAGCACGTTCCGCCGGCGTTGCCGCACGCGTTCGTGCTGTGCTGCTGGCACGCGCCGAACGCATCGCAGCAGCCGTTCGGGCAGGTGGAGGAGTTGCAGGGAAGGTTCGTGCACACGCCGTTGGTGCAGGTCTGGTTGCTGCCGCACTGGCCGCAGTTGCTGCCGCCGAGGCCGCACGCCGCGGTGCTCTGCTGTCCGGTCGAGAGACAGGTGGTGCCGGAGACGCAGCCGTTGCAGCTCGTGTCCTTGCAGCCCGGCGTGCCCGAGGTCTGGCACGTGGAGGAGCCGGTGCAGACTTCGCACGCGCCCGCGCCGTTCTTGCACGCCAGCGACGAGCCCGCGTTCACGCAGGTGTAGTTGCCCGAGCTCGCGTTGAACTGGCAGCACTGGGTGCTGTTGCACGCAGGATTACAGCCGACCGTGCCGCCGCCGCCGCCCGCACCACCGCCGGTCCCGCCGTCGCCGCCGCCCGTTCCGCCGCCCACGCCACCGCCTGAGCCGCCACCGTTGCCGAATGGCGTGCAGCGCCCGAGGGTGCAGGACTCAGTGAACGTGCACGCCGTGCAGACGCCGCCCGAGATTCCGCAGAACTGGCTTCCGTTGCCCGGTTGACACTGTCCGGTCGCATCGCAACAGCCGTTACAGTTCGCCGGGCCGCACGTGGGTTTACCCGTGCCGCACGAGGGAGACAGCGCGAGCAACGCGCCGAGGACGAACCCCGGCACCATCCATCGAAGCATCTTCATCATCTGATTTTTCCCCTCCGGGGGAGTGACGTCCTGCCGGCCCTGCTCGAGTGGCGACATAAGTGAAGTGTCAGCCGGTGATCTTCCTGTTACTTATCCCACCCGTCCGATCTCCCACAAACACCATCGCCCGCGGCAGGTGGAGTAGAAGAGCACCCCTTCCCGATCACGCCGTCCGGCCCCATCTTCTACGCCGCTGATCGCCCATACCCCGAGGTCCGAAGCCATGTCGCACATCCTGGTCGTGGACGATGACGAGAGCCATCGGACGTTGATCTGCGACTTCCTTGAAGAGATGGGCTACCGCACGCGCCAGGCGAAGAACGGGCGCGAGGCGTTGGATCACCTCGAATTGGAGATGCCGATCGCCGTGCTGCTCGACCTGCGGATGCCGGTCATGAGCGGCTGGGGGCTGCTCGACGCGCTGAAGAAGATGCCGCGCGCGCGAGGCCTGCCGATCGTGATCATCTCGGCGTACGGCTTCGAGTGGGAAGCGGAGCTCGTCGGGGCGTCCGGTTACGTGAGCAAGCCCGTGGACCTCGACAAGCTGCGCGAGACCATTCAGCGCACCGTGGGCTCTCCGCCGGTCGAGCTCGTGCACTGAGGGCTGAGCCGCCCTTCCGGCGGTTCCGTCGAATTCAGCGCATCGGCGTACGGTTGAGGCCCTTCTCGCGCTTCGGCTCTGCTACGGATTTCTCCATGTCGCGGGTCTTCCACAGGCTCCTGCTCGCGATGGCCCTCGGGATCGCCCTCCCTTCCCTCGCCGCGTCCTTCGACGTCAAACCCGCGCAATTCCAGCTCGGCAAGGACTCGCAGGCCACCGTCAGCTTCAAGGGTTTCTCTGAAAATCCGGAGCGGCTGCGATCGGCCTGCAGCGCGGGCGAGCTCCGAAACGTGCGCGCCGTGGGCTCGGACGTGGTCGCCGAGTGGTCCGCGAACAAGCAGATGGAGCTGCAGAACGTCCTCTGCGTGGTGCTCTCGCCGTCCGGCGCGTACGCCCTGGGGATCATCCCGCTCGTGCGGAAGGAGACGCTGACCCTCACCGCGCTGCCGCCGCTCTCCCGAGTGGAGGTGCAGGTGGGGACCGAGCACTTCGGCCCCGTGCGCGCGGACGGAGAAGGCCGCGCGGAGCTCTCCGTCACGCGCACAGCCTCCGCGCCGTTTGCGGAGGTGAAGGCGACGCCGCCCACCGGTGCGCCGGTGACGCTCAGGCAGCCGTTCTCGCGCGCGCAGACGGAGCAGACGCTGCTCTTCAGCTACCCCGATCGCCTCGTCGCCGATGGCTCGGCGCAGGTGACGCTGCACGCGTTCGCGCTGAGCCTGGACGGCGCGCTGCTCGAAGACCCGGCGCTCGTCGCTCAGACGCAGGAGGGGAACGTGACGCTGAGGCGCGCGAGCTCAGGCGTCTTCATCGGCACCTGGACACCTTCTCCCCGAGCGGCGGACGAGGACGCGTCGATCTCGCTGAAAGGCCGCGCTGCCAAGACGCGCGTCCGGCTCGTCGCGGGCATCAAGGCCGCGGCGTCGCTGCACGTGCGCGAGCCGGTGCTTCCCGCGGACGGGCTGTCGATGACGGTGGTGATCGCGCGGGTGACGGACGCGACGGGCAGGCCGCTGCCGCAGCAGCCGCTCAAGATCGCCGTGGATCGCGGGCAGATCGGCAACGTCACCGATCGCGGCGACGGAACCTACGTCGCGCCGTTCACCGCGCCCGCGGGCGTGGCAGCGATGGTGAAGGTGAGAGCGGAGCTCGGTGGATCCACGATCGCCGAGGCGTCCATCCGGCTCGTGCAGGGCGCGGGCCTCGCGGTGGAGCCGCTGGATCCGATGCTTCCGGCGGATGGGACTTCGCAGACGATTCTGCGGATCAGCGCTCGGGATGCGCGCGGGCTGCCATTGAAGGACGGCACCATCGTGAAGCTCTCCGCGACGCTGGGCGATGTCCCGGACACGACGACCCTGCAGGATGGCCGCGCGGACGTGCTCTACAAGGCGGGCACCGCGGCGGGCGCGGCGGTGATCACCGTCACGGTGGGAGAGCTTTCGCAGACGGCCGCCGTGCAGCTCGTCCCCGGCACGCCCACCAACGTCGAGGTGAAGGCGGATCCGGACAAGCTCTCCTGCACGCAGCAGGCGACGCTGAAGGTCACGGTGAAGGATCGCTACGGCAACGAAGTCCCCGAGGCGGACGTGCAGCTCGCCGTCGCGAAGGGCTCGCTCTCGCCGGTGGAGGCGTACCACGCGTCGTTCATCTCGCGGCTCACGCCCTCCTGCGTGGCGAGCGCGGAGGACGTGCAGGTGGAGGCGAACGTCGGTCAGATGCGCGCGTCCACCACGGTGCAGGTGCAGCCGAAGAGCTACGATCTCGCCGTCCGAGCGGCGCTGGGCGCGCAGTCGGATCTCTCCTCGCAAACGCTCGGTGCCCTCGGCGTCGAGCTGGAGCTGCCGATGCCGGGGCTGGACCGGATGCGCGGCGGCGTGGAGCTGAACGCCGCCACCGGCACCAGCGGCCAGCGCCGGGCGAGCCTCTACTCTCTCTATCTGGGCCCGCAGCTGCTGCTCGTTCGCGCGGACAGGCTGTTCGTCTCCGGCGGCGCGGGGCTCGACGGACACCTCGCGGCGGTGGAAGGCGCGAGGGGCGCACTGCTCGGGATGCACGCGCGGCTGCTCGCGGGCTTCCACGCGGGGCCGGGTGACATCGTCGCGCAGCTCCGTGGCACGATGCCGCTCACGATGCTGGAGAACCTGCCGTCGCCTGCCGGAGCTGATCTCTCGGTCGGGTACAGGATGGGCTTTTGAGGCTGCGGCCCCGACTGCGCACGGAGCTCTTGCTCACGATCGCGCTTGCGGCGGCGCTGCCCCTTTCGGTTTTCGCGACGTTCGCCACGTTCGAGTCGCGGAGGGCGCTGAAAGATGCGCTGCTCGATCGGCAGGCGAAGGTCGCTGACGAGCGCGCAGAGGCGCTCTCCCGCGAGCTGAACGCGCTGCAGCGCGCGATGCGCCAGATGCTCGCCGGCAATGCATTCGAAGATCCGTCGCCCGCTGCCGTTCAGGCGTCGCTGACGGAGCTCTTTCTCAAGAAGGACGCCATCTCGCAGGTCGCCCTGCTCAGAGCGGACGGCAAGGTGGCGTCGACCTTGTTCGTGGACGACCCGGCGGCCTTCGAGCGCGTGCGCCCCGAGTTCTCCCGCCATCCCGTGCTGACCGGCAAGCAGGCGGAGGCGTTCGTCAACGAGCTCAACGGCACCGCGGTGACTGAGCGCGATCCAGACACGCTCGTGCTGCAGAGCGACCCCGAGCCCGGGAAGAAGAGACTCGCGATGCTGGTGAAGGTGTCCGCGCTCGCGCGAGGGCTGATTGGTGACAGCGACGACGGCCAGGCGCTGCTCGTGGACCGGCGCGGAAAAGTCGTCGCGGGGGACACCGATGTGGGGCGCACCGCTCCGCAGCTCGGACTGGACGAGCCGCTTCGGCTCTCGCGCATCGAATGGTCGAATGGTCCGGCGCTCGCCGCGCGCGCGAAGGTTCGGGGCACGGAGTTTTCGGTGGCGGTGCTGCGGCCGGAGAGTGACGCGCTGGCGCCCCTGTCGCGCCTGAGCTGGGTGACGGCGGGGTTGCTCGGGCTCACGCTGTTGACCGCGCTGGTGGTGGGACTGCTGCTCTCGCGTCAGCTCTCGCGGCCCATCGCGCGGCTCGCCGAGGGCGCGAACGAGCTCGCGGCGGGAAATCTGGATCACCGCATCGAACGGCATCGCGTGAGCGAGCTCGACGACGTGGCCCGAGCGTTCAACGACATGGCCGAGACGCTCCACGCCGCCAACGCGCGGCTGGTGGGCTTCAACGAAGAGCTTCAGAAGCAGGTGGCTGAACGCACGAGGGAGCTCCGCGACGCGCAGGCGCAGCTGCTCCGCAGTCAGCGGCTGGGCGCGGTGATCGATCTGACGTCGGGGCTCGCGCACGAGCTCAACAATCCGCTCGCGGCGATCATCGGCACCGCGCAGCTCGTCCAGATTGAGCTGCCGGCGAACGACCCGATGCAGGCGCGGCTTCAGCCCATCGTCACCGAGGGCCTTCGCATCAGCAGACTCTTGAAGCGCATCACCGCGCTCTCGGATTGGGAGCGCGGCAACCTCACCGAAGCGAACATGAATCCGCTGATCGATGAAGCGCTGGCGGAGCATGAGCGAAAGCTTCGCGAAGCTCATGCCGAGGTCGTGCGCGCGTTCGATCCGCGACTACCGCCGGTGCTCGCGGATGCCCCTGCGATGCGCGAGGTGGTGGGGCATCTGATCGAGAACGCCCGGCAGGCGCTGGAAGGCCGGCCCGCGCGGCAGATCAGGGTCTCCACCCGGGCGGTAGAGGGCGCCGCGGTGCGCGTCGACATCTCAGACACCGGCCGCGGGATTCCGCGTCAGCACCTGGAGCGAATCTTCAATCCGTTCTTCAGCACGGAGAGCGGAAAGCGTGGCGCAGGGCTGTCGCTCGCGCGGTGCCATCAGGTGGTGCAGGCGCACGGCGGGAAGCTCACCGTGGAGAGCCAGGAGGGCGTGGGCACCACCGTGTCGCTGGTGCTGCCCGCCGCGCCGCCCCGCGCTCAACTGGTGTAGCTCCCCGCCCAGAAACCCGACGGCGCACCAAGCAACCGGTGTTCCAGCGATGTGCGCTCCTCGCCCACGTACGACATCGGGAGGATGAGTGTCCCGAGCAGCGCTCTGGTTTAGTGGCCCCAACTCATGGGCTCGCCCACTCCCGCCGTAAAGGCCACAGGCCTGGTGAAGCGCTTCGGAAACTTCACCGCCGTGGAAGGCCTGAACCTCACGATCGAACGCGGATCATTCTTCGCGTTCCTCGGGCCGAACGGCGCAGGCAAGAGCACGACGATCGCGATCCTGACCGGCATCTATGGGGCGGACGCGGGCGAGATTGAGCTGCTCGGCTCGGACGTGAAGAAGGATCCGCTGGGGATCAAGTCGCGCATCGGAGTCGTGCCCGAGGAGCTCTCGCTGTTCGAACGGTTGAGCGGACGGCAGTACCTGACCTTCTGCGGACGGATGTACGGGTTGTCGGCGGAGGAGGCTTCCGCGCGGGCCTCCGAGCTGCTCGAGCTGACCGAGCTCACCTACAAGTCCGGGACGCTGGTGGCGGAGTACTCGAAGGGGATGAGGCGCAGGCTCGCGATCGCGGCGGCGCTGATCCACGCCCCGGAGCTCGTGTTCCTCGACGAGCCGTTCGAGGGGATCGACGTCATCGCGGCGGGCGTGATCCGGGATCTGCTGTGCGAGCTGTCGCGGCGCGGAGTGACGCTGCTGCTCACGACGCACGTGCTGGAGATCGCCGAGCGGCTCGCCACCCATGCCGGGATCATCAAGGCCGGGAAGATCGTCGATCAGGGTTCGGTGGCCGAACTGAAGGCGCGCCACGCCGTCCCCAGCCTCGAGCAGGTGTTCGAGAAGCTGATCGGCGTGCCGGCGTCGCGCAACGCTGCCCTGTCGTTCTACGGCAAGCGCGAGGACGCCGAGGCTCCCGCACCGGCGCCGCTGCGGCGGGAGACGGCGTGAGCACGCGAGCTGTCCCGCGCCGCGCGCCCGGTTTTTTCCAGCACCTCATCCTCCTCTGGGGATTGCGGCTCGAGATCGGGCTCAACAAGGGCAAGCGCCCGTCGCGCGTGCTCGCGGTGCTGTCGTTCTGCTTCTCCAGCGCGCCCGCGCTTTTTCTCGGCGCCGGCTTCTACCGGCTGCTCGCGTGGCCGTCGGTGGCGCAGTCGGCGCCGTGGTCAGCGTTTTTGCTGAACCTCCTCTGCTTCGTGACCTCCTCCACATGGGTCGCGTGGCCAATTCTCTCCGCGGGCGTGGACGATCATTCGGAGATCTCGCGCTACTCCGCGTTCCCGATTGGACCGTTCCGGCTGCTCTTCGCCTCCACGCTGGCGTCGCTGCTGGAGCCCCGAGCGATCGTCTTCTACGCGCCGCTGGTGGGCGCGACGCTGGGCTACATGAAGACGCATCCGGCGCCGCTGCTGATCGTGGCGCCGCTCTTCCTCGCGTATGCGGTGCTCAATGCCGCGTGGAGCCGGGTGGGTCTGCACATCGTGTTGAACGTGCTCCGCCAACAGCGCAGCGCCGAGATCATCGGCGGCGGGTTTCTGCTCACGCTGATCGCCTGCTCGTTCATTCCGCCCATCGACACCTCGTGGCTGACGCAGGTGGGGACCGAGGGCGTCAATGCGCTCGACATGTCGATCATCGTGAACGCCGCGGTGGCGCTCTCACGCGTTCCG
>JBJMQN010000096.1:0-5136 GCA_045802665.1 Myxococcaceae bacterium
GAGCGCTCAGCGTGTCATTCAACGCGACCGTCCTCGCGGTCCACATTCCGCAGATTGAGCATGCGGGACAATCGGCGGAGAGCGGCTGTCGCTCCGCTCGCTCCAGCGCTGATTTCCCGCAGTCGTCGCAGAGAAACGCGATGCCTCCGAAGAGCGGCGTCTCGCTCGTCGCAGGCTTTCCGCAGCTCGTGCAGCTCGCGTTCGCGCCGACCACCTTCGGCTTCGCGGGCGCGTCTTCGTACACCTCATCCCGAATGCTGCGCAGGCAGCCGGTGCAGATGGCTTTTCCGGACGAGCTCGTCGCGCGGTCGTGCTTCTTGCCTCCACAGAACGCGCAGGATGGCGCCGAGGCGGAGTACTCGCGCCTGTCCATCACGCGAAACGCACAGTCGGTGCAGATGGCGGCGGTCTTGCCTTCGACGAACTGCGCCCGCTGCCGGAACGTCGCGCCGCAGAACGCGCACTCCACCGCGGTCATGGCGTCTTGAGGCACGCGACCGGCGCGGCTTCGGCGTTGCTCGCCTGCGCTTCGCTGATGAGCTCGTCCGCTTTGAGTTGCTCGATGACGACGTCGCGCGCTCGCTTGATGAGCGCGGCGTTGTTGCAGGTCCGGACCTCGTCGAAGAGGTAGTTCGGCGGGACCACGAGCGCGGCCTCCGAGAGCTCCGCGAGGTTCATGTCCTTGAGCTCTTTGTGCAGCGTCTTCGTCACCGCCTGCTCCACGCCGACGACGCCGTGCGAGACGTACGAGCTCGACATGTCGTAGGCGATGAGCTGGTCCTTCTGCAGCACGGTGTGAATCTTGTTCACCGCCACCGCGACGTCCATCCCGCCCTTGATCCCAAGCGTCTGGGCGAGCCGCGAGGCGAACAGGAACTCGCAAGCGCCGCCCGGATCCCCCTCCAGTCCCGAGCCCCAGGTGCTCTTGATGAGGCGCATCGCCCACGGCACGCCGGTCTCGCGCGGCGCCTTGAAGTAGTTGGGGCAGCCGAACTGCGACAGGTACAGCGCCACGAAGTCCTTCGGATAATTGGCGAGCTCGGGCTTCGGCCACGCGACGAAGCCGCGCTCTTTCGGCGGCAGCCCGAGCGCGACGCTCATCCGTTCGCCTTCCACCGACAGCCGCAGCAGCGTCTCGAGATCGTAATCGCTGTCGAGCTGCGGCAGCTTGCTCGCGGTGTACAGATAGATCGCGGGGAAGAGCACGCCGGTGAGGCCGAACAGGAAGAGCGCAATCCAGAGGAGGGTTTTCACGCGGGCTCGCACCTTACTGCATTAGAAGAGACGACAGGCCTTGAGCACTCTCTACCCAGCGCGCGTGGTGGCCATCGCTCCGGAGGCGGATTCGCTCTACGACCTCCACGTCGACGTGAGCGGAACGCCGATCGCCGGGACCCACGCACATCCGGGCCAGTACGTTCTGCTCTCGCTCGATGAGCACGAGCCGCAGCCGTTCGCGATCGCGTCCGAACCGGGCGCCACCGAGCTCGAGTTCCTCGTGAAGGGCGGCTCTCCCCTCTCCGATGCGCTCACGCGAATTCGTCCCGGGCAACGCGTTCGGCTCACGATGGCTCAAGGTCCGGGCTTTCCGTTGGAGCGGGCGAAGGGGCAGGAAGTGCTGCTCTTCGCGACGGGCTCCGGCATCTCGGCGATCCGGTCAACCCTGCTCTCAATCCGCCAACACCGAGGGGACTACGCCGATGTGACGCTGTTCTTCGGCGCTCGGACTCCGACCGCGTTCGCGTATCTGGACGAGCATTCGGAGTGGGAAGCGGATCGCATCCAGGTCGTGCGCACCGTGAGCCAGCCGGGTGAGTCCGGGTGGACCGGGCTCACCGGTTACGTACAGCAACACCTGTCGGATGTAGGGCATCCGGGGGCCATCGCGTTCGTGTGCGGCCAGCCGGATATGGTGAAGGGAGTGACCGAGGCGCTCCAGCGCAACGGCGTCCCCACCGAGAATGTGTTCCTGAATTTTTGATGTTCTCCGCGCTCGTCCTCTCGCTGCTCTTAGGTGCGGATCCGATCGCGAGCCCGTTGCCGGCGAACGTCAAGCGCGTCGGCGAGCTGGACGTGGAGATCGAAGTGAACGGAAAGCCCGGACGGATTCCGTACGGTGAGACCTCCTGGCGCTCCGACGAAGCACCTACCGACGTGCTTCATGTGCGCGACGTGACCGAAGTGATGCCGCTGCGCAGGGCCGACGTCGACAACGTTCAGCTCTACAGCCGACGGCTGGCGACGACAGATCCGTTCCCGGAGCTCGCCGCGAAATTTCCCGAGGGAGCGCGACTGCGCGCGAAGGTGGTCGCGATCTCTGGTGCGAAGGCGAGCCTCAACATCAGTGGCGTGCTGGCTCGCGTGGAGAGGGGGACGTTGTCTATCGGTGATGAGCCGTGGGTGATGACGCTCCTCACGCATGACGACGAGCACACGTCCCTCACGGTCGCGGTCGTCGATTCGGAACCGTCGAGTGCAATTGAAGCGAAGCGAAAGCTCAAAGCGGGCGCGGTGGTGAGCGCGGCGATCCGCACGGTGACCGCGAACGCCGCGGTGATCGATCTCGGCGGCGGCGCGCTGCAGTGGGTGCGTGCTTCAGAGCTGCGGCGAACGCCGATCGACAAGATGAAGGTGGGCGGAACGCTGCGGGTGCTGGTCCGCAGCACATCGCCTGTCATCTCGGTTCGCGAAGCAGCCCGCTAAGGCGCGCGAAACTCGGGCTTGCTGTACAGCACCTCGTAAATCACCGCCGCCGGATCCGACGTCTGATCTCCGAGCGGATTCTGCGGAGTCCACGCGGCCAGCGCGAGGAAGCGCCCATCGCGCGAGAACCGCACGCGGCGCACCGACCAGCCGAACTCGCGGCGGATCTTCGGATTCAGCTCGCCCTCCTGAAGGATGAACAGCTTCTTGTCCCATCCGCCCGACGCGAGCCGCTGACCGTCCGGACTGATCCCCACCGTCGAGACGACGCCGTTGTGCTTGGTCCACTTCTTCAAGACGGCGCCGCTCTGCGCATCCACGATCGCCGCGCAGTTCCCTTCGGCGGTGGGCTCGACGAGCTTCTTCTTTTCCCGCTCGTAGATTTCCCGATTGCGCTGCGCCGGCGTCTCACTGAACGCGACGCCGAGCCGCTTGCCCGCGCGGTCGATCGAGAAGTCGTTCACGTACCAGGGGAACGTCAATCGGGTCCGCGGCTTCAACGTCAGCAGCGGCGCGGTCTCCGTCGTCGGCGTCTTCAGCGTGAGCTGCACTTCCTTCGCGGCCTCGTCGAACGCGATGTCCACCGCGTCGCTGAACGGCTGCCCGAGCACCCCCTGCACCTCCGCCGGCACGCACGTGTCGCAGACCGCGAGGTCCACGTTGCGAAGGCTCATCGCCTTGAACTGGAGCGTGTGCCCCTTCGCGATCTTCACGAGCTGATTTCCCATCGGCGTTGGCACGGTCGCGGTGTCTTTCAGGAACGCGACGTCGATGCCGGCGGTCTTCGCGAGCTGGGTGTTGATGAGCACGTAGGGCGCTCGCTGATCGATGGCGAAAGCGGCGGAGGCCTTGCCGTCGATGGCACCGCGCACGGATGCGAACGCGCCGCGCTTCTCGAAGTGCATCCGCGTCTGCGAGACCGGGACCATCTCCTCCACCGCGTCGAACGGCACGATGCTCTTGTCCCAGCCGCCGCTGTAGAGGACGCCGGAGTCGGAGAAGGCGAACGCTCGGACCTCGCCCTCGTGAGCTCGCAGCTCGAACGCGAAGGCGAGATCCGGATAGCGGATGACGGTGATGAGCCCCCGAGCGCTCCCCGCCACGACGTATCTGCCGTTCGGATGGAACGCGACCGACACCAGCGGCTCCTCCGTCGGATACGAGCCCGCGGGCGTTCCGTCCGCCGCGTTGAAGAACCGCACCACGCCATCGCGACTCGCGGTGACGACGACGGTCTTGTCGGGTGAGAAGTCCAACGACTCAGTGTCGAACTCGTTCGGGTTGGTGGGGAAGTTGGAGACCTTCGCAGCGGGCGGGCCGAGATCCCACACGCCCACCTGGTACACGTGCGCGGCGAGGTGCGAATACGCGGCGCGTTTCGAATCCCGGGAGAACGCGATCGAGTACGTGAAGTCGCGGTTGTCCATCAGCGCGTAATCGCCCAGCTCGCCGATCTCACCCGAGACGAAGCCATCCTGCGTCGCCTGAAGCTGGGCGAGCTGAGCTGCATCCAATGGCTTCGGCGCGTGAACACAACCGGCGGTGAGCAGCAGCAGCGCGAGTGCGAGGAGCGTTCGCATGGAGCAGCGACTTCGCTCAGTCGCGTCCCGCTGTCACCCGCATTTTCAATGCATCACGAGAAGAGAGGGATCCACCTCGAGGACTCCATTGTTCGCGAGCTGCACGGTTCCAGGCGCCAGCGAGAGGCTCTCGTTCGCGTTGTTCGCATCCACGGCCCATCGCAGCGGCGCGCCATGCAAGGTCCCCGTCACGATGCAGCTCACCTCCTGAGAGACCGCGGAGCGCGAAGCCCGCTGCTCCTGCCCGGCGCGCGTGCACTCCAGCGTCGCGACGCTTCCCTCTCCGAGCTCGAAGTCCACACGCGCACGATGGCCGGTCGAAGGAGGGTGAACGGCGGCAAGCTTCCACCGGCCCTTTCGAACCAGCGCGTCGTTCAGGCTGTCATCGAGTGTTTGAACAGGCTTGCGGCACTTCGCCCCGCGGCACACGACCTCGAGCGAATCGCGTACCGAGGCGAGCCCGGCGGCCACGGCGTTCCGAAGTTGCACCTGCTGATCCACCGACAGTTCCGGCTTGCCCTTCGCGGTGGCGATTAGACCCGCCCCGTCGCCGTGCATCGTGGACAGCGGCGATATCGATCGCTGCAGAGCGACGAGGACGGTCTGCTTGCAGGCTGCGCCCGAGCAGTCGATCCGCATCGCCCAGAAGGTGTCCGTCACGCACTGCACCTGCACCGAGAAGCCCACCATCGAGGGAGTGAAATGAAGCCGGCTGAACCCGGTCGGGTGGTCGATGATCGATCTCTCGGCGACGACGTCCACGTGCGTCGTCTCCGAGACGAATGACGCGTCCGCTATCCGCGCAGTCGCAAACCACGCGAAGGCCTTGGGGCAGTTGAGCCCTTCCGGCCAC
>JBJMQN010000097.1:0-3264 GCA_045802665.1 Myxococcaceae bacterium
TGAATGGGTGATCGACAGCAAGGTCTTCGGCGGCCGCCGCGATCTGCTCGTCTACCTGCCGGCGCGCTTCCGCAAGACGCGCCAGTACCCGCTGCTCTTCGTGCACGACGGCCCGGACTACATCCGGTTCGCGAACATGAAGGTCGTGCTGGACAACCTGATCCACAGGCTCGAGATCCCGGGGCTGGTGGTCGCGCTCGCGTCGTCGCCCAATCGCCTCGTCGAGTACGCGGACGATGAGCGCCACGCGAAGTTCGTGACCGAAGAGGTCATCCCGGATCTGGAGAGCCGGCTGCCGCTCATCGCAAAGCCGCGCGGCCGGTGCCTGATGGGCGCGTCGTTCGGCGGGGTCGCGTCACTGGCGACGGCGTATCGGTATCCCGGGTTCTACGGGCGGCTGCTGCTCCAGTCCGGCTCGTTCGCGTTCTCCGACATCGGGCATCAGAACAAGCGCGGGCCGGTGTTCGATCCGGTGATCAAGTTCATGAACCGCTTCCGCGGCGATCCGCTGAACGTGGCGGAGAAGGCGTTCGTGAGCTGCGGGATGCACGAGTCTCTGATTTACGAGAACCGTTCACTGGTGCCGATGCTTCAGGCGCTGGGGATGGAGCTCAAGTACGTGGAAGCGCGCGACGGTCACAACTGGGAGAACTGGCGTGACCGGTTGCGCGAAGGGCTGTCCTGGCTTTTCCCCGGTCCATTGTTGATGGTCTACGAGTAGTCCTGGAGAACGAACGTGGCGAACGTCACCCGAAACATCGGCCTGTCGCTCGGCGCAGACATCTGCTGGCCCATCTGCTTCGAGGAGATCATGAAGCAGCTGAAGCTGGAGATCCCCTGGAAGGGGGACAGCGTCAGCTTCCACGTCGAACGCGTCAGCATCGAGCCGTTCAACATGCGGCAGCCGGTGAAATACGACGTCGTGATCGACCGGCTCACCCACTGGTACAACACCAGCCGCGAGTGGATCAAAAAAGGCGTGTTGATGAACGGCTTGTACGTGTTCAACAACCCCTGGGCGGTCCAGTCGATGGAGAAGCACACCTCCTACGCCGCGATGATGGCGCTGGGGATGCCGATCCCCGAGACGTGGATGATTCCTCCGAAGAGCTACGAGGATCTCCCCGACATCCGTCCGACATTGCGCCAATACGCGAAGCTGTTCGATCTCGGCAAAGTCGGCGCTCAGGTGGGCTACCCGCACTACATGAAGCCGTACGACGGCGGCGGCTGGAAGGGCGTCTCGCGCATCGGCGATGAGAAGACGCTGCGGACCTCCTACGAGAAGTCCGGCACCATGGTGATGCACCTGCAGAAGGCCGTGGAGCCGTACGACAAGTTCGTCCGCATGATCGGCTTCGGCCCTCAGACGCGCGCAATTCTGTACGACCCGACGGCGCCGCTGCACGACCGCTACACGCGCGAGAAGAACTTCCTCACCGACGCCGAGCACAAGACGCTGGAGGACACGCTCCTCACCATCAACACGTTCTTCGGCTGGGAGTTCAACTCGTGTGAGTCGCTGCGGGATGCGAAGGCGAAGACCTGGCACCCAATCGACTTCGCGAACCCGTGCCCGGACTCGCAGGTGACCTCCGTGCACTACCACTTCCCGTGGCTGGTCCAGAGCTACCTCAAGTGGACCATCTACTGCGCGACCACCAAGCGGAAGATGCGCAAGACGCCGGACTGGGAGCCGTATTACGAAATTGCGGCGAAGGAGATTCCGTACGAGGAGAAGCTGAAGGCGTACGGCAAGCTCTCGCGCGAGCGGCTTGAAGAGGCGCCGTTTCAGGAGTTCGTCCACAACCACCTGTCGAACGTGGACGAGGTGTCGTGGGAGTTCTTCGGGACGGACACCGCGAAGCAGGCGGTGCGCAAGAAGGTGGCGGCGCTGTTCCCCGCGCACGAGGTGGAGCAGTTCACGGAGCTGTTCTGGAAGCGCATTCAGCAGTGGCGGAGCGACGAGCAGTGAGCGCCAAGCAGACCGGAAGGTGGCATTCGGAGCGGTTGCAGCGCCAGGTGAGCCTGGTGCGCTGGGGGCATGCGGGCGTGCCCGTGCTGCTCTTCCCGACGGCAGGCGGGGATGCGGAAGAGGTCGAGCGCTGGCAGATGATGAAGGTGCTGGCTCCTCTGCTCGACGCGGGGAAGATCCGCGTGTACTCGTGCGACAACGTCGCGGGCAAAGCGATGATCGAGCAGGAGGGTTCTCCGCTCCATCGCCAGTGGGTGCTGAACCAGTTTCATCAATACGTCCGGCACGAAGTCGTCCCGGCGATCCGGACTGACACCAAGCAGCCGGACATCGAGATCATCGCGGCGGGCGCGTCGATTGGAGCGTTCCATGCGGCGGCGATGGTCTGCCGCTTCCCGGACGTGTTCAGCCGGGCGATCGCGATGTCCGGAACGTTCGACCTGCGCCGGTTCTTCGGAACGGACCACTTCGGGCACGACTTCTACGTGTCGTCGCCCGTGCATTTCCTGAAGAACCTGTCCGGGCCGCATCTGGAGAAGCTGCAGACGCGTTTCATCCTCCTGCCCTCAGGCGAGGGGAAAGCGGAGGACATCAGCGAGTCGTGGAGGCTCGCTCGGGAGCTGGGCGCTAAGCGAGTTCCCAACCGAGTGGACAGTTGGGGAAAGCAGACCCCTCATGACTGGATGACCTGGCGTGAGATGCTACCGAAGTATCTGGGAGAGTGGACGCGTTAAGCGGTAGCCAAGCAGCATCTGGAGGAGCGCAGTGGCTGAGAGCACGCGGGCGCATAAAGAAGTCGACACGGGTCATCACCACGGCCGGAGCCGGCGCGACTTCGTGCGCGCGATGCTGTCCGACTTACGCGCGCTGGAGCGGATGCTTCAGGAGAAGCGCTTCGAGCACGGCGTCCGCCGCATCGGCGCCGAGCTGGAGATGTTCCTCACCGATCAGGCCTTCCAACCCGCTGCCGCATCGCTGCAGATGCTGGAGCAGCTGAAGGACCCGCACTTCACGACCGAGCTCGGACTCTTCCAGCTGGAGATGAACGCGGATCCGCAGGGCTTCGGAGGGGATGGCTTCTCGAAGATGGAGAGCCAGATGCGCGAGCTGGTGGATCGCACGCGGAAGGCGGCGGAGGAGCTTGGGCTTCACGCGCTGCTCATGGGAATCCTGCCGACGATCCGGAAGCAGGATCTCGGGCTGCACAACATGGTGCCGAGCCCGCGCTATCTCGCGCTGAGCAAGGCAGTGCAGGAGCTCCGCGGCGGCAATTTTCAGATCTCGATCAA
>JBJMQN010000098.1:0-11728 GCA_045802665.1 Myxococcaceae bacterium
AGCGCCGGCTCCGCGTGACGGAACGCCGCCATCATCTCGGGGCTCGCGGCGAACTTCTTCATCGCCTCCAGCGCCAGCGCATGCGCGTCACCACCGTGAACGAACTTGTCCGCCGCGCCGAACAGCACGCGCATCAGCGCATGTTCGAAGGTGTTGCCCGACTTCGGAGCGTCCACCTGGGCCGACTTGTTCGCACCGTCGAAGCCGTCAGCTCGGCCGCTCTTCGTTGCGGTGGTCTTGCGGACGTCGCTCGTCTTCGAAGCGGAGGAGAGCAGCGCGGAGAGGCCGTTGTTCTGCGTCTTGCGGATGGTCGACATGGCGTCTGTGTCCTTAGCCTCAATCATCATTGGAGACAAAACCGCGGCGCGGACTGTCGCGTTTGCATTCCGTTCAGGAGAGCAGCGCCGCCGCGAACGCCTTGAAACCTTCCGTCGCGGCGAACGCGCGGATTCGTCTTTCGAGCAGCACGGTGGCCTCGGTCTTCGCGAACTCCAGAAGGCCGAGCTCGGCGAGCATCTCCCGGACCGTGCGCTGCCATTCGGGGGCGACGATGTGCTGCAGGATTCCCCGAAGCTGGGACTTCGCGTCCGGCGTCGCGAGCCAGGCCTTCAGTCCGTCGCGAACGATCTTCGCGCCGCCCAATGGATCGCTTCTGCCCACCTCGCGCGCGAGCTGAGGTCCGCGCAGGTTCAACAGGCCCTCCAGCACCGCCGCGCGAAGCTCCGCCTGCTCCTTCGCGCGCGCCGGGTTGGAGAACTCGTCCGCGATCTTCTGCAGCACGCCGGACAGCGCAGTGTCGGCGAAGTCTGAAGCGCGCTTCTCCACCATGCGCTGCGCCTCGCTGCCCACCGCGCCCGCGATCGCACCCAACGTCCCGGTGCGCTCGGCAGCGAACTTCGCCAGCCCGCCGAGCCCCCTCGCGACGCCGCTCACCGGAGCGCTCACCGTTCGGCTGAACTCCATTGTTGAGTCGATCAACAGCTTGCGGATGAGTGCGCGGACAGGTGGTTCGTCGAGCGCGGCGAGGACCACCGATCGATCCGGCGACCACGGGCGCATCAGCCACTTCTTCGCGAGCGCGATGAGCTCGTCCGGAACCGTGTCTCTGATCGACGCTTTCTCTGCGTCGAGATCCGCGATGAGCCGCTTCACCCCGCGCTCGAGCGGAACCAGCGACGCGTCGGTCGCGAGATACGCTTCCACACCGCGCAGCGTGACATCCAGCGCGCGCTCCAATGGGACGAGCTGCTCAAGCGTGGAGCCGAGAGCGTCTTCCACGATCAGCTCGGCGAGGCGCTGCGCGTGCGGCGCGGTGGGATCGGTCAGGCGTTGAATGACGGCGTCGGCGTCCATGCGCAGGCGAACATAACGTCAGTACGTCAGCGAGCGCGGTACCTTGTGGATCTCATACACGTCCTCATGGTGCGTCAGGCCCACGGCCTCGCGTTGCACGATGAGGTACCAGAGCTGCCTGCCTGCGAGCGCGCGCACCTCTTCGTAGCGGCGAATGACGCGGTCTTTTTCGGAGCCCGCGCTGAGGGAGACCTCCGTCTCCAATCCGTTCAGCTCCTCGAGCAGCTTCTCCAGGCCCTGGGCCACGCGGTGCAGCGCAGACGCCCGCTCGGCATGAAGCTCCTTCTCGATCGAAAGCATTTCGGTGAGTGGATTGCCCATGACAGCCCTCATTCTTACGTGCTCAATGCGGCGGCGCCGCCAACCGTCCAGACAGGCGTGAGCGGGCCTTCTTCCCCCGTTAAACGTGAGTGAGATGTCCGACGAAGACGACATTCCCCCGTATTGGGTCCTGCTGTCGGTGCTGTTCAGCAGCTTCCCGATGACGCCGGCGCTGGCGATGTGCCTGCATCACGCCGCCTATGACCTGTACCGCCGCGGCTCTTCTGAAGGTCCGGTCGCGGGAGATCTCGTCAGCGGAAAGATCGTGAATCTGAAGAAGGACGTGCTGCTCGGAAGCACCGGCGGTCCCGCGTTCGAGGCGGAGATAGAGACCGAACGCGGCTCCGGCACGGTGCGGTTCTTTCTCACACGAGCGGGTCTCGACCTGATGGGCGCGCGCGAAGAGAAGCGGCCGAAGTACCTGAACTAGCGCTTCCGGCCGAGCAGGCCCTTCACCAGCGTGAAAGCAGAACGAAGCACTTTGGGTCGCTCGGGAAGATCGTCGCGCGTCTCGTTCGGGAGCAGGCCCGGCTCTTTTCGCTTCGGCGCGCTCGTGGACCGCTTCCGCGGCTTCGTCGTTCGTTTTTTCGCGGCCATCGTCCGCCTCCGTTCCGTTGGGCGGAAGGTATGCATGACGGGCAATCGGAGCGACGCGGACTCGCTCGGCTGTCTGCTCAGCGAGCGCTGGAAGTACGCTGCGACTTCTGATGTTTCGCGCTCCCGTGAAGAGCTCCCGCGTTTTTCTGCTGTCGCCCGCGAATTGTTCGGGCCTCCGCTGTCAGATGGTGCTGCGCGACGGCGCGAAGTTCCCGCTCGCGCTGGCGGTGCAATCGGCCGCGGGCGCGCCGCTGGGAGAGGTGTTCCGGTTCACGAGCGGTCTCTACTTCCGCGGCAAGTGGGCCTACGCGATGAGCTTCGCCGCGCCGCCGAAAGGTGTGCCGGGGTCACTGGTCATCACGCCGGGCCGCGGGCTCGTTCCGCCCGAGACGTACGTCACCGCGAATGATCTGCGCGCGTTCGCGAAGGTGGACGTCGACGAGGACAACCCGAAGTTTCGGAAGCCGCTGCTCGAGGACGCGAAGAAGCTCGCCAGCAAGTTGGGGCCGCGCGGCGAGGTCGTGTTGCTCGGCAGCATCGCGACGGGGAAGTACACACGCGTTCTGACCGAGGTCTTCGGAGAGCGCCTGCTTTTCCCCGAATCGTTCGTGGGCCGCGGCGACATGAGCCGAGGCGGGCTTCTGCTCCGTTCGGTCCGCGAAAAGACGGAGCTCACCTACGCGCCGGTGCTCGGCGCCACCGTGAAGGGCACGCGGCCACCGAAGCTTCCTCCGCTGCGCGGGATCATCCGCGAGACCGCCGCGGTCTTCGCGCGACGTCGTTAGCGTCGCTTCTTCGATCTCCGCGCTTTCGCACGCGCCGAGTCGGGGAAGAGGATGAAGCCGATGGTCTTGATCAGATCGCCGAGCCGCCGCGCCTGCCACTGGTCATCCGACTTTTTCGACCAGTCGCCGAGCTGCAGCAGCGCGAAGTTGGTCAGCGCCAGCATTCCGATCTGTTGCAGCGCGGTTTCGGGGTTCAGCTCGGGCCGAAGCGCTCCTGACTTCTGTCCGCGCCTGACCTCGGTCTCCACCAGCGAGAGCCACGGCTCGATGCCGTTCTTGATCTGATCGATCGCGACGCCGTCCTGATCGAGCAGGAAGCGGAGCAGCACCGCGCTCGCGTGTGGATCGGATTTCAAATAGCGCTGCAGGTGCTCGAGGATGATCTCCAGACGGTGGACGTCGTTGGGCCCGACGCGCGCGAGGATCTGCATGAACTCGGCGTTGGTCCGCGCGAGCTGCTGCTGGATCACCGCCTCCTTGAGCGTGTCCTTGGATTTGAAGTGGTACAGCACCGCCTGCTTGGTGACGCCCACGTCGTCGGCGATGTCCTGAAGCGAGACCGCGCTGAAGCCGCGCTCTGCGATGAGCCTCGTAGCGGAGCCCAGCAGCGTGACTCGGAGATCGCGCGGTGGGGAGGTTTTCGCCACGGTCCGGCGAGTCTACGCGCCGTCAGACGAAGAACGCGCGTTTTCGCGCCTGCGCCGGCAGTGCGCTCAATCCGAACCGGCCGAAGTCCGCGAGTGAGTTTCGCGACCACCCGAGGGCCTTGAACTCCTGCGTGATGCCCGCGGTGGCGTGCGCGACCTCGGGCGCGAGCTTCTCGGCGATCCGCATGCCCTGCGCACTGATCGCGAGGCGGTTGAACGCGATGTGGCCGATCTCGTCGGTGAGGATTTCGATCAGCCGCTCCTCCATCAGATCGCGGATCTCCGGCTGATCACCGAAGACCTCACGCACCCGGCCGAGCAGCCAGTTCACCGCGAACACCCCGCCCACCTCCGCGCCGAGCAGCACCGAGTGAAACGCGGGCTTGGGCGCGAACATCAGCGCGCCGATCAAAGCTCGCAGCGGAAGCGGTGGACGGTAGGCGGACTTCGGTTCAGGAAGGCCGAACTGCTTCGTCGCGCCGGCGAGGATGCGCGAGTGGTAGCGCTCCTCTTTGCTGATGATGCGTTCGAGGTGATCGAACCGGTCAGACCCGAGCGGCGGCTTTCGGTGCCGCACCTTGCTCACCGCTTCGATCCCGTAAGCCTCACCCGCATTCATCTTGATGAAGGCGAGCAGCGTGACCAGCGGCCGGTTCGTCGTGCCGCGCGGATCGAAGGTTTCGAAGTTCCGTTCGAACTCAGCGCTGTCGATGTGCCCGTGGTAGCGGACCGGGTGGGCATTGATCGCCGTGAGCCATGCCTCGCGGTTCGGATAGGTCCCGTCCGTGGCGAGCGTGCCGTTTCGGACCTCGAGCAGCTGGAGGTACTCGTCGAGGTGCGCGTCGCGGGAACCGTCGCGAAGGGGCGCGAAAAAAGTGATCGAGGAGGTGTGAGACATGGAGCGGCTCACAGGATCCTCTTCCACTTACCAATCGGTAAGTCAATCCGGACGGGGTCGACGGTCCCGGGGCGAACGCACCCTCGCGACCGCCCGTAGGATCGCGAGCAGTCCGAGCGGAATCAATGCGTCGAACTGTTCACATCCGCATCGGCGCGGTGCCGGGTCCTCGGTCGTCAGGCAACCTTCGTCGGTTGTCCCATCGCAGTCGTTGTCCTTGCCGTCGCAGCGGGTTTCCACAGGTTCGTACTCGTCGCCGTAGTCGGCGGGAGCGCATGCGGCCCAGCCTGCGTCCGTGCATGCCGTGAGCGGCGCGTGCGAGCCGGAGCAGACGCCTTCCTGAAGCGGGCAGGGGAGAGCGAGCCCGTCAGTGACGCCGTCACAGTCGTTATCGATCCCGTCGCAGGTCCGCTCCACGTCCTCGAACCACGGGCCGTAATCCTTCGGCTGACACTCGCCGTTCTCGAGGAAGCACACGTCGACGAACTTTCCGCGGCAGGGTCCGAGCTGGCGTTCACAACGGTGCTTCTGCGCGATCGTCCCGTCGCAATCGTTGTCCACGCCGTCGCACGCGACCGTCTCGGGGGATTCGTAGAGCGGGCCGTATTGAGCGGCGGTGCACGCGGACCAGCCGCCGTCGATGCAGAGAGATGCGGGCTTCGTGGAACCGGCGCAGACGCCCTGGAATTTTTCACAGGCGGGGGAGTCGGTGACCGAGTCGTCGATCACGCCGTCGCAGTTCTGATCGATCCCGTCGCAGACCTCGGATGCGTTCGGGTGGACGTCGAAGCGGGTGTCGTCGCAATCGTCGTACGTGGACGAGGTGGCCGGTCCGGCGCAGCGGTAGTCGCCAGAATCGGGCGCGCCGAATCCGTCGCTGTCTGAGTCGAGAGCGAGAACGTTGATTGGCGCGAGCTCCGCGGCGAATACGAAGTCGCCAGCGGGGTCGCCGATCGCGCGCGCATCACTTCCGCCGAAAGTCGCGCGGGCGGGAGGATCGCAAGCGCTCAAGCCGGGGCCAGCGGAAGCCGTCAGCCAATCGAAACCGCCATCAATGGCTCGAAGCGTGAGCGCGTATTTCGCGGACGGATCAGGAAGAAAGGGAATCGTGCAGGGCAGATCGATTTTCAGCTGAACCGGATCGACCCCACCACCCGCGATCGTCGAACCGTTCCTGGCGATTTCCCAGTCGATCCGTTCGGCGGTGATGTTGGAGAGAGCGAGGGTGATTGCCCCGAGCGCATTCGGGTCGGTGCGGTGGCTCACGTAACCGAAGGTCTGTTTCGCCGAACCGCCATCGACATGCACGATCGAAGGGAAGATGTACGGTTGTCCGCTGGCTTCGAACAGACCGGCGTCGCACTCGGACGGTGGGAACGGATCGAGCGTGTCCGAGAACACGAGCACCGCCGCGGACCCAATCGCGGTGTAGTAACCAGTGCCGCCGTCCAATTCGTGTCCTTCCGTGTACAAGAACCCGAGCGTGCTGGGCGGCGGCTCGAGCCCCCACACCCCGTTGCGGCCCTCCTGCCGGAAGGCCGAGAGGAAATCGATCCGTCCGGACGACTGCGGCTTCAGGCGGATTGCCCATTCGCCGCTGAAGAATGGAATGACGAGATCGGTCGGCAGTGGAAGTCGGTTCCACGAATCGGGTGTCAGCGACTGAGTCCACGTGCGAAGAACCGCGTGGTTTTCATCCTCGATCGAAACGATCCACTGATCCCGTACGTATTCGGTCCCAGTCCGAAGCCAGATTTCGTGCAGCGTGTGCGTTCCAGCATCGACGCTCGAAAACCAGAAGAACGGCAGCGTCAGGTCCCAGCCCGTACCGCCGGCGCCCGCTCCCGCGGACAAGGTCATCGTTTGAAACTGCGGGTCTACGGAGGGGCCGAACCAGCCCGAAGCCCACGCGCCCGACGAGAGAATCAGCGCGACCGTCGCGAGGCGGATCCGGGACACGCGGCTCACTCTAGCGCGCGGGAACTGCTCCGCACCTCAGGGGAATGCCTACGCCGCCTTCTGTCCGCCGCTCGCCTTCACAGCGGCGACCAGCGCTTCCACACTCTTCCTCGCATCGCCGAAGAGCATCTTCGTGTTGTCGAGGTAGAAGAGCGGGTTCTCGACTCCGGCGTAGCCTGCTGCCATGCCTCGCTTCAGCACGACGGAGATTCCGGCCTTCCAGACTTCGAGCACGGGCATTCCGTAGATCGCGCTCGATGGATCATTCAGCGCGCCGGGGTTCACGATGTCGTTGGCGCCGATCACCAGCACGACGTCCGTCTTCGGCATGTCGTGGTTGATGTGCTCCATCTCCTGCACGATGTCGTACGGAACTCCCGCTTCCGCGAGGAGCACGTTCATGTGCCCGGGGAGCCGTCCGGCCACCGGGTGAATCGCGAAGCGGACGTCCACGCCCTTCTCGCGCAGGCTCCGCGTCAGCTCGTTCACGGCGTTCTGAGCGTGGGCCACCGCCATGCCGTAGCCGGGGACGATGATCACGCTCTTGCTCGCCGCGAGCTTCGCGCCGAGTTCGTCCGCCTTGATCTCGTGCACCTCGCCCGCGACCTGCGTGGACGCCGCCGACGGCTTGGACTCGCCGGTCCCGAAGCCGCCGAAGACGACGTTCAGGATGGAGCGGTTCATCGCTCGGCACATGATGATGGAGAGGATCGCGCCCGAGGATCCGACGAGCGCGCCGGTCACGATCAAGAGCTCATTCGGGAGGACGAACCCGGCCGCGGCCGCCGCCCAACCGGAGTAGCTGTTGAGGAGCGACACGACGACCGGCATGTCGGCGCCGCCGATCGCGAGCACCAGATGCATACCCAGCAGTCCCGCGAGCGCGGTCATCGCGAGCAGCCAGGGCAGGCCGGACATCGGCGTCGCCGCTCGAATGAAGGGGATGCAGAGGAGGACGATCGCGCTGGCGATCCCCGCGTTCAGCAGATGGCGTCCCGGGAGCAGCAGCGGCTTTCCCGAGAGCGTGCCGCGGAGCTTCGCCCACGCGACGATGGAGCCGGTGAACGTCAACGCGCCGATGGCGATGCCGACCCAGATCTCCACCATCGACACGATGTGCGTCGCGGCCTCGGTGCCCGCGAGAACTTCCACGGTCCCATGCGCGCGCGGCGACAGATACGACGATATGCCGACGAGCACCGCCGCCAGTCCCACGAAGCTGTGGAGGATCGCGACGAGCTCCGGCATGCCGGTCATCGCCACGCGCCTCGCGAGCACCGAGCCGATGCCGAGGCCGATCACCGCCATGCCCACGAGCACCGAGAGCCCGAGGCCCCGGCCTTCCATGGTGCCCTGCTGCAGCCAGTAGATCGTGGCCACCAGCACGGCGAGGCCCATTCCGATCATCCCGGAGAAGTTGCCGCGCTCCGCGGTCTCCTGCCGTGAAAGACCACCGAGGCAGCGGATGAAGAGCACGCCCGCGAGCAGATAGGCGACGGCGATCGTCCCGCTCATGATCGCGCCTCAGGCTTTCGCCGGAACATCTTCAACATGCGCTGCGTGACGAGGAAGCCGCCGGCGATGTTGATCGCCGCGAAGAGCACCGCCGCCGCGCCGAGGATCGTCGCCAGATCAATCGAAGGCCCGACCTGCAACAGGCCACCGACGATGATGATCCCGGAGATCGCGTTGGTGACCGACATCAGCGGCGTGTGCAGCGCGGGGGTCACGCTCCAGATCACCTGCCAGCCGACGAAGCACGCGAGAATGAAGACCGTGAAGTGCTTGAGAAAATCCTCCGGCGCGAACCGGCCGAGGAGGAACAGCACGACGATCACCACGATGCTCCCGAGCGTGCTTCCCCACGCCCTGCCGCGCGTCGGATTCGTGATCTCCGTCTGAGCGGGCTTCGCGTCCACCGGTGGCGGCTGCGTCTTGTGCGCGGCGGGCTTCGGTGGCGGCGGATCTTTTCTGGGCGGCGGAGGCAGAACTTCCCCGCCGTGCGTCACCAACGCCGGGCGGATGACGTCGTTCTCGAGATCGATCTTGAACTGCGCGCCCCCGCCCATCTCCGCGAGCAGGTTCACGATGTTGTTCGCGAAGAAGCGGCTCGCGGTGTTCGCCATCCGCGACGCGAGATCGGTGAAGCCGATGACCTTGATCCCGTTCCACTCGACGATCTGGCCGGGCTGGGTGAGCTCGCAGTTGCCGCCCTGTTCCGCGGCCATGTCCACGATGATCGATCCGGGCTTCAGCGCGGAGACGACATCCTTCGGCAGCAGGATCGGCGCCTTAGCTCCGGGGACCAGCGCGGTGCTGATGATGATGTCCACCTCGGCGGCCTGCGCTTTGAAGAGCGCCATCTCCGCATCGATGAACTCCTTGCTCATCACCTTCGCGTAGCCGCCGCCGCCGTCGCCCGCTTCTTTCACGGTGACTTCGAGGAACTTCGCGCCCAGCGACTCCACCTGCTCGCGAGCGGCCGATCGCGTATCGAACGCTCGCGTCTCCGCGCCCAACGCCTTCGCCGCCGCGATTGCCGCAAGGCCCGCCACGCCCGCGCCGATGATCAGCACGCGCGCAGGAGGGGTCGCACCGGCGGCCGTCATCTGTGGCCCGAAGAAGCCCTGGTACTGCTGCGCCGCTTCGATGACCGCGCGATAGCCCGCGAGGTTCGCCTGCGAGGACAGCACGTCCATCTTCTGCGCACGCGTCACGCGCGGGATCCGCTCCAGCGCAATCGACGAAGCCTTCACGCCCTTGAGGACGTCGGGCAGCTCGGGGTTTCGCTCCGGCTGCAAGAGCGAAACGAGCGTCGCACCGGGACGGACCTTCTCCGCCTCTTCTTTGAGCGGCGGCCGGACCTTCACGATCACATCCGAACGGGACCAGATTTCAGCGGCGTCCACCAGCTGCGCGCCCGCGTTGACGAACAGCTCATCCGAGATGCCGCAGCCTGCGCCGGCGCCCTTCTCGATCACGACCTCGAAGCCCAGGTCCCTCAGCTTCTTCACCGACTCGGGTGTCGCGGCGACGCGGCGTTCGTCCGCGCGCATCTCTCTGGGTACTCCGATGCGGATGTTCATCTTCCTTCTTCGGGGAAAGCGGCGGCGAACAATACCCATTACGGTCAGCCCGCCCAGCTTCTTCTTCGCCGGTTGCTCGATGCCCGGCAGCTCGCGAGCCGACTTGTAGGCGTTGGCGGCGCGTGCTTTGGTCCGCCGCCGCTCGCCCGGCTGCCAGCCCCTCTTCCGGGTTCTCGTTCGAGGTCCAATCATGCGAAAGCTCTCCGAGCTCACGTCCACGCAGTGGCGCGAGCGCATCGGCATCTCCCGCATGAAGCCGGCACCGCAGCCCCTGACCGAAAAGGAGCGCGTGTCCCTCGGCGAGAACCGCAACGCCATCCGCACGCGAGATCACGCCGCGATCGTGTACTGGCACGCCGAAGAGCTCCTCGACACCGTGGTGCCGTACCTGAAGGAAGGCCTCCGCGCCGGCGACAAGGTCGTCTACGTCGCCGACGATCTGGTGGTGGAGCGCATCGCAGCCGCGCTCTCTGCAGCGGGTGTGGACGTCGATGCCGCGCAGAAGTCCGGCAAGCTCATGCTCGTGTCCGCGAACGACGCCTTCTTTCAGGGCGGCAAGTTCGACGTGGAGGCGGCGCTTCAGGGCGTGCGCGCGCTCGCGGAGCAGGCGAACGCGGATGGTTTTCCGCGCGTGCGGTTCTCGGTGGAGATGACGTACCTCCTCGCGAACGTGCCCGGCATCGAACGGGGCCCCGAGTTCGAAGCGCGCGCGAACGAGGAAGTCTTCGCGAAGTTTCCGTTCGTGTGCATCTGCTCGTTCAACGGCGCGCGGGACGTGAACAACATGCTGGCGGAGGTGCTCGCCACGCACCCGGTGCTGATCTCCAACGGCATCCCGCTGACCAATCCGTACTACCGGCCGTGGCCGGAGCTCGCCTCTGAGAAGGCGACCGTGAAGCTGCGCGCTGTGCCGCCGCCTCAAGAAAAGTCCTGAGCCAACAGATGGACCCCGCTCGCACAGCCGGAGATGCAGCGGGCGCCGCGATACCCGCGAGCGACGCGCGCCGCATTGCGGACGCCCTGCAGGAGCACCTCCACCGAGGCATTGCGCCGAACGCAGGCGCTGCGCTGGATGTGCTTCGTGGCTGGCGAGATCGCATCGACGCGATCCTCAAGCTGGTGCTGGATGGGATCGCCGTCTTCGACTTCACCGGCGCGCTGGTCTACGCGAATGACGCTGCGAGAGAGCTTCTGGGCGGCGGAAACGAGCTGCTCGGACGGAGCGCGACGGAGATCTTCCATTCGCTGCACGCGAGGGGCGAGGACGGCCGCGTGCTCACCGGCGCGGTGCTTCAGCAGCACCTGGGCTACAGCGGAGAAGACGCGCCGGAGCTTCTGCTCAGGATTCGTCCCGCCGGCGACGACGGAAGCTGGATGCTGCTCCGCACCGCGCCCATTCGCGACGAGCACCGGCGCGTGGTCGCCACGGTCGCCGTGCTGCGCGATGCGACCGAACAGAAGCGCGGCGAGGCGCGACTCCGATTCCTCGCGGATGCCTCTGCGCTCCTGAGCCGATCGCTGGATCCGCTGGAGACGGTGTCCGCGTTCGGCCGCCTGATGGTGCCCGCGCTCTCTGACGCGTTCGTGCTTCACCGCCTCGGCGCGGAGGGAGCCCTGGAGCTCGAGTCCGTCATCTGTCAGCTCCGTGAACGCGAAGAGCCGCTGGTCGCGCTGATGAATGGCTGGGTGAGCGGGCGGCTCGGACGGAGCGGGCCTACGGTCGTGCTCGCGTCGCGCGATCCCGAGCTGCATGAGCTGCTCGATGAGGACTTCGCCGACAACGCGCCGAACCGCGAGCTGCTCAGCCGAACGCGCGTGCAGTCCGGGCTGGTTGCGCCGCTCGTCGCGCGTGGAAAGAGCTTCGGCACGTTGACGCTCTTTTCGATGAAGGGGCGCCCGCGCTTCTCCGCCTCCGAGCTGATGCTGGTCGCGGACCTCGCGTCGCGGCTTGCGATGGCGCTCGACAACGCGCAGCTCTACCGGACGTCGCTCGAAGCAGGCCGCCGCAAGGACGAGTTCATCGCGATGCTGTCGCATGAGCTGCGAAATCCGCTCGCGCCAATCGTGACCGCTCTGGAGCTA
>JBJMQN010000099.1:0-5006 GCA_045802665.1 Myxococcaceae bacterium
CGATCGCGGAGCCCGGATCCCACGCGGGCGGCTCCTCCTTCGATGGAACGAACTTGCGGACCTCCTCAGTGGCCGCCGCGACGGCTCGATGCCCGAACACGAGCCCCTCAAGCAGCGAGTTGGAGGCGAGCCGGTTCGCGCCGTGCAATCCGGTGCAGGCGACTTCGCCGATCGCGTACAGGCCCGGCAGGGTGGAGCGGCCCAGGAGATCCGTCACCACGCCGCCGCACATGAAGTGCGCCGCGGGGACGACGGGGATCGGCTGCACGCCCATGTCGATGCCGAACTCCTTGCACGTCGCGTAGATGTTCGGGAACCGCTCCATCAGATACGCGCGGCCGAGGTGCGTCATGTCGAGGTAGACGCAGTCGTCGCCAGTGCGCTTGATCTCCGCGTCGATCGCTCGGGCGACGACGTCGCGCGGAGCGAGCTCCGCCAGCGGATGCACCTGCTGCATGAACCGTTCGCCGGATTTGAGCCGCAGCCGTCCGCCCTCGCCGCGCAGCGCCTCCGAGATGAGGAAGTTCTTCGCCTCCGGGTGGTAGAGGCAGGTGGGGTGGAACTGGAAGAACTCCATGTTCGCGATCTGCGCGCCCGCTCGCCACGCCATCGCCACGCCGTCGCCCGTCGCGACGTCCGGGTTGGTCGTGTAGAGGTAGACCTTCCCCGCGCCACCTGACGCGAGCACGGTGACCTTCCCGAGCAGCGTCTCGATCGATCCGTTCGGCCGCAGCGCATAGACGCCGAGCACGCGCGGTGGCGAGCCGGGCGAATGCCTTCCATCCCGGATCAGATCGATCGCCGCGGTGTCCGGAAAGAACGTGATGTTCTTCTTGTCGTCGCAGGCAGCGAGCAGCGCGCGCTCAACTTCTCGCCCGGTGATGTCGCCCGAATGCACGATGCGCCGCTTCGAGTGCCCGCCCTCGCGCGTGAGGTCGTAGTCGCCATTGCGCCTGCGATCGAACTCCGCGCCGAACGCGATGAGCTGCTTCACGCGCTCGGGACCTTCCCGGACGGTCACCTCGACGGCTTCTCTTTTACAGAGCCCTGCGCCCGCGGTCAGGGTGTCCTCGATGTGCTCCTCGAACGTATCTTCCGCGGACAAGACGGAGGCGATGCCGCCCTGCGCGTAGGCGGTGTTGCTCTCCCCCCGGGCCCGCTTGGTGAGCACGGCCACGCTTCCGTGCTCCGCCGCTTCGAGCGCGAAGGAAAGCCCCGCAACGCCGCCCCCGATGACCAGAAAGTCGAACGATTGCGCCATGGGAGAGGACTAACGAACGTAAGCCCCCGAAACAAGGTGCATTTCTTGTGGATGGAAGGGCGTCCAACTAATGTTCCAGGCCGTCGTGCGATTGCGTTCTGCCCTCAGCGTTCTGCTGCTTCTGGTGCCTTCTGCCTCGTTCGCGGCGGACGGCATCTACACGTACACGGAAGCGGACGGGACCATCGTCTACACGAACGTCCAGCCGGCGCCGTCCAAGAAGGCGAAGAAGCTGAAGGCGACGTTCCACCCCGCGCCGCTGCCGACGGAGCCGCCGCTCGTGCTGAAGGCGAAGACGGAGTCGGACTTCGACGCGCACATCGACGACGCCGCGCGCCGCTACAAGATCCCGCAGGCGCTGGTGCGCGCGATCATGCACGCGGAGAGCAACTTCGATCCCACGGCGGTCTCTCCTGTTGGCGCGTCGGGGCTGATGCAGCTGATGCCCGGGACGGCGACGGAGATGTACGTGAAGGACATCTTCGCGCCGCGCGACAACATCGAGGGCGGCGTTCGTTACCTGCGCGTGCTCGCGAACATGTACGACGGCGACATGGTGAAGATGATCGCGGCGTACAACGCGGGGCCGGATGCGGTGAAGAAATACGGCGGGAAGGTGCCGCCCTATCCGGAGACGCAGGCGTACGTCCGGAAGGTGCTGAACCTGTATTACCAGTACAAGGCGCAGGCGCTCGCGCAGGCTGATGCGACGGAAGCCCGAACGCAGACTCCCGAGAGCGAACCGAAATAGATGGCGACGAGCAAGCGCAGCGCGCAGGTCGATGAAGAATTCCTGCACCAGCTCTATCGCGGGGGCGAGCTGCTCGCGGCGGGCAAGGTGATCGAGGCGAAGGACTACCTCGAGAAGGCGCACAAGCTTCAGCCGAAGAACGAGAAGGGCCAGAACCTGCTCGGGCTGACGTACTTCAAGCTCGGGCTGTTCGACCGGGCGGCGGAGATCTACGAGCTGCTCGTGCAGGAGAACCCGGCGGACCACACGCTGCGGGTGAACCTGGGCCTCGTGTACCTGAAGGCGAACGCGCTGCAGCGCGCGATCCGCGAGTTCGAGACGGCGACGGATCTCGCGCCCGAGCACAAGAAGGCGCAGAACTATCTGGGCCTCGCGCTCGCGCAGGCGGGCGAGTACGGGCGCGCGAAGGAGCACTTCGTCTTAGCGGGCAGCGACGCGATGGCGGAGAAGATGGATCGTGCGATGGCCGGCGAGCAGGTCATCACGCCCATCGCGTCCCCCGCTCAGAAGCGCGGCTTCGCGGAGATCGAAGGCAGCGAGGTCGTCGCCGAGCGCGGCGGCCAGGTCGTCGAGGCCGCTCACCCCTCCGTCAACTCGGATTGGGGCGCGGTCGCTGCTCAGTCCGCCCCCGTCGCGCCCGTCGCTCCTGCGCCGTCGCCGGATGACGACATGAAGTTCGCCGAGGACGAGGGCCCGTCCGCCACGCCCGCGAACCTCGCGCCGAAGCCGAAGCCCGCGCCGCGGCCGGCTCCGGAAGAAGACTCGGTCGCGGAAGTGTCGTGGGGCGAGGATGAGCAGCCCGCTCCGCCCGCCGCGTCCGACATGCCGACCATCGAGGTTGGCACCGCGGATGAGCCCTCCGCTCCGATCGAGCTCAGCAAGAAGCGCGAGCCGATGGCGGCGAGGACGCCGCGTGCGCAGGGGACCGCGGCGCAGTTGGAGGCGCTCGCGCCGTCGATGCAGGCGTTCAGTCTGCCGCTGAGCGAGCCGTTCACGCTCACGGCGGATGGCGCGCTGGCGGCGGTGAACGGAGAGCTCCTCGTGAGGCTCTCCGGCTGCGTGGCGATCCTGGGCACGGTCACGTTCACTCCGGAGAAGAAGCGCTACCGCGGCCGTCCGAGCGAGAAGGACTTCGGCGAAGGCGCGCAGCGGATCGTCCGGGCGCAGGGGCAGGGCGGGCTGTTGCTCGCGAAGGGCGAGCAGCGGTTTCAGATCGTGGATCTGGGAGATGACAGCGCGTACTTCCGCGAAGGCGTCGTCGCCGCGTTCGAAGAGCCGCTGATGTTCGAGAACGGCCGAGTGCCGAGCGAATCCGGCCAGCACCTCGACCTCGTTCATCTTCGCGGAACGGGTAAGGCGCTGATTCAGATCGACGGCGAGATGAAGAGCGTGGCGGTGAAGATGGGGAGCCCGGCGCTGGTGCCGCTCGAGAGGCTCGTGGGCTGGGTGGGATCGATCACGCCGCGGCTCTCCAGCCTGTGGAACGAGCCGAATGCGCCGCTCGCGGTGGAGTTGTCTGGAGAAGGCTTCGCGTTCTGCGCGGTGTGACGGCTATAAGCGGCTCGTGGATCCCGTCACCAAGAAGCAGAAGAAGCGCGAAGACAAAGAGCGGAAGAAAGCCGAGCGCGTCGCGAAGAAGGCGGCGAAGCGCGCGGGGAAGAAGCCGTCGGTGCTGCTCCAGGAGTTCTGGAACGTGCCGAACATGCTCACCGTCGCGCGGATGCTGATCATCCCGCTGTTCGTCTGGTTCACCTACGACGCGGACCCCTGGTACTCGCTGATGGCCGCGCTGCTGTTCGTGATCGCGAGCGTGACGGACATCATCGACGGCTGGCTCGCGCGGAAGATGAACGTGGTGACCGTGGTGGGGAAGTTCATGGACCCACTCGCCGACAAGCTCATCGTGATGGCCGCGCTGGTGATGATGGTGCGCCTGGGCCGCATGCCCGCGTGGATCGTGATCGTGCTCCTGTCGCGAGAGTTCATCGTGACGGGGCTGCGACAGGTGGCGGCGAGCGAAGGACTCGTCATCGCCGCGGGACAGGAAGGGAAGTGGAAGACGTCGCTGCAGTTGGTCGGAGTGATCGCGCTCTGCGTTCACTATCCGCACATGATCAACTACGGCTGGGCGACCTATCGCGTGGACTTCAACGCGGTCGGGAAGGTGTGCATCTACCTGTCCACGTTGTTCAGCGTCTGGAGCATGGGGAACTACTTCCAGGCGTTCATGCAGACCCTGGCGAAGCAGAGGAATCCGAGTCGATCGTCGTGACGTCAGGGTGAGTCCCAGCGCTCCGTCAGAGGGCTTGCGGCAGGGATGCAACAGAGCGCCGATCCACACGAACTCGCGCTTGACGGCTCAGGAAACAGCGGATATTCCCCCGCGCGCTTTCGGGGCAGTCTCGCCCGAGAGGCAAGTCACAACCGAATACGCGGGAATAGCTCAGTGGTAGAGCATCGCCTTGCCAAGGCGAGGGTCGAGGGTTCAAATCCCTTTTCCCGCTCTGAAAAGCCTCCGGATTCCGGGGGCTTTTTTGTTTCTGGGGCCTGCTCAGCGCCCGTTTGCTTCGAACCATGTGCCATGCGGGGCCACGGCGGGCCTCGCGGACGGCAGGTCGAGCAGCTTCACGGCGGCGCGTTTCACGTCCGGGTAGAGAGTGCGCGTAGATGATCGTCGTCGCGATGTCGCAGTTGCTAACTTTCTTGCAGGCTTAAGCCGCTGCCGAGGCCCGTTCCCGGCCTAAGAAGTACATCCGTGTCTGCGTCATCGACTTCGAGTGGAAGGATGAAGTTAAGGGCGCGAAGAAGAACGCGAAGCGTAAACCGCGCCAGAAGGTAAGAAAGCGGTCGCCCTCGCGTCGGCAGTGATCCTCGTTTGAGGCTCTCGCGAATGCCGCGGTGGTCGCTTCGCTCAACTAAGCGACACGCGCTCGAACACCACGTGCGTGGACACTACTGCTCAACTCGCGTTGTCGTCTGTGGGAACCCGTTCAG
>JBJMQN010000100.1:0-7144 GCA_045802665.1 Myxococcaceae bacterium
AAGAGGTCCCCCAGAAGCGCGCGGGGCCATGGCTGCACCGCCAACTCCGGCTGTCCGCTCTGTCGCGCATTCGCCAGCGTCTCGTCGTCGATGGCGAGCACCACGACCTCTTCTGGACGACTGGACGCGAGCGCGACCTCGCGGATTCGCCAGTCGTACGTCCACAGCTCCAGCGCCTCAAGCTGCCTCAGCACTTCGAGGTGCAGCGGGAGCGCGACCGCGTCCTCGTCGGTGACCGCGGGCCTCGCCGGCCGGAAATAGACGAGCGGCGCTGCCCCACTTCCGACCAGAGCCGCCCACACGAGCGCCACCCCGAGCTTCTTGATGAAGCGTCGCCCGGCGGATTGCGAAAGGACTCCCTGCACGCGCGTGGCAGATTACCCATGCTCCACCGAAGCTCCGAGGAAATGTCCCGAACGTGGGCTATGCTGCTGCCTGCTTTCGCACGGCCGGAAAGACCCGAAAAAATCCCACGATGAAAAAGCTCATTGGTTTGTGCGCAGTCGCTGCTCTCGCGGTTGCGCCGTTGGCGTGTGATCTCGAAAAGACGGCGAACCAGGCGCAGGCGAACAAGGTGATGGTCGCGACCATCCTCTCCACCCCGCCCGTCGACATTCAGCCCGAGGCGCTGGCCGGCTTCGACGGCTCGTTCGACTTCGGCGATGCAGGCTCCTTCGACGGCGGCATTCTCCCGACGATCGGCGACGGCGGCGTCGTCACCATCCCGGGCCAGACCGCGGCGTTCGTCTTCTTCGGCAGCCGCAAGAGCCAGTCGCTGGACACCCCGCCGGATGGCATCGCGGGCGGTCAGGCCTCGGTGACGCCGACGGGCGGCGCGGTCACGAACCTCGCGGACAAGGGCGCCGGCAACTACGAGCGCACCTCGCAGGACGACAAGAACTTCAAGTACGAGTCGGGCGCGGACTACGCGTTCACCGTCGTGTCGCAGGGCGAGACGTTCACCGGGAAGGTGGAGAAGGCCCCCGCGCTCGAGCGCATCCCGGAGTTCCACCCGCCCAAGGGCTACGTGGAGCTCTCCGCAGGGACGTCGTTCACCTTCACCCGCCCCGAGCCGCCGGCGAACGAGTCGCGCAACCTGGGCTTCATCACCGTCTATCCAATCAGCAACAACGGCGAGAAGGGCGACCCGACGTACAACAACATCCCGAAGACGCCGCTCGACTTCCTGAAGCTGATCGCCGCGCCGTCTGAATGGAGAGGAAGCCCGGTCACGATTCCCGCGACCGCCTTCCCCGAGCCGAAGAAGACCTACGTCGTCGTCTTCCAGGCCGTGAAGACCGGCGGACCGGACTCGGCCAACCTGTTCACGGGATCAGCGATTCTCGCGGGTACCGCGGAGATCGCGATCGTGAAGACGAAGTAGAGGCTCGTTCAACCCGCCTCGATCTCCAGCTCGATCTTTCCGGCGAGCTTGAGCCGAAGCAGCTGCCCTGCGAACCGTTCGCCCTCTTCGCGGGAGAGGACGTTGCGGAACGCGTTGCCCTCCTGCAGCTCGACCTCCATCACCGGGCCGCGCTGAAGCAGGCGGAAGAAATCGACGCCGCCCTCGGGGCGCGCGACGAAGAACGGGACGAAGCCCTTGATCGGCAGCGGCCCGTCCGGTCGTTCGATGCGTTCGCGCAGTGATTTCGCGTCGACCCGAACGTTCTCCACGCCCTCGTCCGGGTAGAGCGGCGGCGGCGCCTGCATCAGATCGTCGGTGCTGTCGTCGAACAGAAATCCGTAGCGCGTGGGGATGCGCCCGGTGAGCGTGTGGAGCAGCAGCAAGGCCTCGTCGGACGCCACGCGCTGCAGGTGCAGGATAGTCCGCGTCTGTCCGACCGGCCGGAGCAGCAACTTGAGCGGCACCTTCACCCGCTCGGCGTAGCGCGAGATTCGATCGCGGATCTCGCTCTGCACCCGAGCGAACGCGCCCTGAAAGTGTGCCTCCTGCGCCGCGAGCTCCGATTCCAACGCCCGACGGGCTCGCTGAAGCTTCACTTCCGCGTCGGCCACGAACTTGTGCAGGGAATCCGCTGCGGCGAGCGCGTGCTGCGCCTGGCCCGGGTCACCGGCTGCCGCCCTGCCGGCGGGTGTCGCCTCTGCCGACCCCGTTCCGCCGTGCGGTTCCCGCGCGTTCGTACCGACACCCGCCGCGCGCACGGCGCCGAGCAGGAAACTTCCTTCACGCTCCAGCCGCTCGCGCTCCTCGTCGTATCGCCGGCGCATCTCCGCGTGCTCCGCCCTCAACTCCAGCCACGCGTCGTACGCTTCCTCCAGCGTCTCGAGCTGCGAGATCCGCGCGAGGGCGACGTCGCCGGCTGACGACGGCTGAGCTGCTCGCTGACCGGCGTTCAAGCGATCGATCAGCGAGCCCGACGGACGCGCGAGGGCGGTCGTTTTGCCCTCCCGATCACCGCTCCGCGACCGCGTCGAACTCAGTCCCTGAGCGGTGTTCACGGTCGGCGCGTCGACCGGCGTGTCGTGTCTGCGATTGCTGGGCGCCAGCGCGGGAGCATCCACCGGCGTGTCTCGTCGCTTCGACTTGCTCCGAGCCTCAGCTGCCCGCGTCGTCGTCCCCGCCTTCGCCCTCGGCGGCGCGGCCTTACTCGGCCGTTTCTTCGCCTTGTTTCTCGATGGGGCGGACTTCGGGGCGGACTTCGGGGCGGACTTCTTCTTCACCTATTTCCCCTCGTGCAGCACCTGGGTGACGACGCCGTTGGTGAAGATGATCTGCCACTGCTGCTGGAGCCGCTCATAGTTCCAGCGCTGCACGTCGTTGCCCTTGCCCCGCTCCTGCTCGTCGAACTCGCGGCTCTCGGGCACGCTCCACGTCAGGAGCACCGCCGCCGCGTCCATCCCGGGCACGATCTCCTGCGCCCAGATCGCGTCCTGGATGTACGTCGGATACTTCGCGAGCCGGTCTTCGACATGAAGCGCGCTGACGTACGCGTGCCGCTCATCGTCGGTGCCGAGCTGCAGGAAGTCCTCCTGCTGCTGCTCGGTCATGAACTGGCGGTACTTCGCGAACAGCTCCTTCGACTCGTCCGAGAGCGCGTTCACCGAATCCAGGCGCTTGTTGCCCAGACACCCGGAGAGCGCGATCGCAGCGACGATCAACAGAGCACCGGCGGAGACCATGCGCATGCGAGGCAGAAGCGTACTTCGGAAAAGCCTCCCGCGCCGAAAACGACGAAGGCGCCGTCCCCGAAAACGAGAACGACGCCCTCGAT
Source organism: Myxococcaceae bacterium (assembly GCA_045802665.1). GTDB lineage: Bacteria > Myxococcota > Myxococcia > Myxococcales > Myxococcaceae > JBJMQN01. The sequence continues at coordinate 3,234 of JBJMQN010000100.1, forward strand.
GATTTCCATCTGCCGCAACCCCCGTCATCCCCCGGCGCCTGGCCGGAGTCAGGAGGAAGGTCGCGGCGAAGCTGTCAGTTACATCGTGCGGCTGGCGCCCTGACCCGCGCTGTTCGCGATCTGGCTCTGGATGGACTCCGAGCCCTTCTGCAGCTTGCCCTGGAGATCCTTGCGGAGCTCCGTGCCGCTCTTCGGCGCGAGCAAGAGCGCCGCGCCCGCGCCCACCAGCACGCCAGCCGTGAACAGGCCGAGGCTGGTGAAGAAGATCTCCGAGCCGGAGCGGCGCTCTTCCACGCCGATCAGCTTGAGCAGGTCGTCCTTGTCCACGTTCTTGAACTTCTTGAGGTCGTTGATATCGATCATCGGATTCTCCAACAGGTGATGCGGGGAAATTTCAGACCTACGCGTTTGAACCGCCGTTGCCCTGGCCGCCCTTTTCAGCGAGCTGGGAGACCGCGGCCTCGGCCATCCCCATGAGCTCGTCCTTCACCAGAGGCAGCGCGGCGAGCCTGATGCCGAGCCGAATCATCCGCGCGGTGAGCGGCGTGAACAGCCCGCCTCCGAGCACGTACCCCACGCCAGCGGCAGCCGCGAGCATGAGGTAGGGGTTGCGATCCACGCGCCCCTTGATGTCGAGCGTGTCCGACAGATCCGTCACCGCGCCGCGCGCATTGGTCCAGAGCTGCTGCGCGGAATCGCCGATCTGATCCATCCGCTCGCCCACGCTCCCGGAGTCGTCCGTCTGCTGCTGCGTGCCGTTGTTTCCGTAGCTGTTCATGGTGTGCCCTCTTTGAAATTAGCGGCGGAAATTAACGGCGGGAGGCGATCTTCCCGACGATGAACCCGAACGCGATCGCACCGAGGAGACAGGTGCCGGGGTTCTGCCGGACGAAGGTCGTGACGCGGGTGTTCAGGTCGGAAAGGTTCTGGCGGGCCTGCTCGATCTGCGGACCGACGCGGTCAACGATTTCACGGGCGCGGTCCTGAACCTGCTGCGGGTTGGTCTCCATCACTGCTCCTTTTGATTCATCGGGGGTTGAACTTCGAAAAGCCTTCAGTCGCGGTAGCCGAGCCAGAACCCGACCACGAACGCGCCGGTGAGCACCGCCGCCGGATTCTTCCGAACCCACATTCGCCAGTCGGTCTTCTCCGCCACTTCCTGCCGGAGCTGCGTCGCGGCCGTCTGCAGCTCGGCGCGGGCGCGGGCAATCTCCGCTCGCACGTCTTCCGCGGACCGGGTGCGCTGTGCAGAGCCGTCAGCCGTCAGAGTGGAAGGCTTCAGCGGATCGTTCGCCATGGTCAGGGGAGCTCCTTCACGGTGTTCTTCGAAACAGGGGCCGCTGCGGACGCGGTCTGGGCGAGCACGTGCGCGCTCTGCGTGAACTCAGCCATCGAGTCGTTCATCACCCGAGCCGCGCGCAGCCGCGACGCCGCCCGGTACAGGCCGAACGCGCCGCCGCCAGCGTTCAAAAGTCCAATCAGCGCGAGCGAACCACCCAGGGTCAGCCACCGCGCGAGCAGCACCGCTATCGCCCCGCAGATGAACGCGTAGCCCACCAGCACGAACGGCACGAACATCGCGAGCCGGGCCACGTCTCCGCCGACATTCCGGGCGTCCTCGGCCAGCTCCAAACGCGCGAGCGTGATGTGCTCGGTGACCAATTTCCCGAGTCCGTCCGCGAGCTTCGTGATGAGCGCGGGGATGCCGTTCTGAGGCGCAGATTCCTTTCCGCCGAACGCCATGTCCTCTCCCAACCTCGCGTCCATCCTCATCGTCATGGGCGGCCCAACCTAGGCAGTGGGACCACCGGCGACAACGGCGCGAGGGCTTTTCGGAGAGCTTACGCCGAGGACTGAACTCGAAGTCTCAGCGAATGGCTCAATTGCGTGCAGTTGGCGGGAAGGGCGCTACTGAACCATCTCCAACGGTCCGCGCGGAATGGGACGGCCCACCGGCGCCTCGAAGCGCATCACCAAAGGCAGGTGATCGGACGCCAGCGTCGCGAGCGGAGATCTGTGCGCGCGAAGCTCGATGGGCCTCACGCCCTCGTCCACGAAGATCCGGTCCAGGCGCAGCAACGGGAACTTGGAGTGATAGGTGCGCTCGCGCTGGCGGAGCATGGGCGCCACGTCGTGGATCGCCTGGCGGACCAGGCCCGGGACCGCGCCCGACCACCAGTAGTTGAAGTCGCCGCAGACCACGACCGGATCGGTCCGCACGGCATCCCGCAGGATGTCCGCGGACAGAAGCAGCGTCTCCTGCTTGCGCCGCTCGCCCACCGACAGCCCCAGGTGCAGGCAGAAGACGTGCAGCGGCCGCCCGGAGCCCAGGTCGATGTCGCAGCGGAGCGCGCCGCGCGGCTCTTTGCTCTCCACCGAGAGATCGTAGTTGCGGGACTTGAGGATCGGCAGCCGCGAGAGGACCGCGTTGCCATAGCGCCGCCCGCCGCGGACGACGTTGGGGCCGTACGCCATGTGCAGCCCCAGCATCTTCGCGAGATCCTCGGGGTGCTCGGAGCTGGGCGTCTTCCCGACGAAGTCGCCCACTTCCTGCAGCGCGATGACGTCCGGCTTGATCTCGCTCAGCACCTCACCCACGCGGTGCAGGTCGAACTTGCCGTCCGTCCCGATGCCACTGTGGATGTTGTACGAGACGAGCGTCAGCTCCATCGCGCAATCCTCCGCCGGGCCTCACGCTACCTCGCGGCCCCGCTCCTCAAGCATGCCGCGGACGGTGAATCGCCGCGCGGACGAGATCCGACGGAAGCCGCAGGAGCTTCATCGCCGCGGTGGACACATCCCGCACGCCGTCCCTGAGCAGCCCCGCGTAGCGCACGCCCTCGTCCCAGACGTCGCGGATCCGCGAAGGCTCCATCGGTTCGGCGGTGGGCATCGCGCCAATCGGCGCCTCTTTGCGCATCCGGTCCATCGGATCCTCGGCGCGGCCACGGCTCATCCGGCCCGAACCCTTGATCCCGGCCAGCTCCTCGAGCTGCTTCTCCATCTCGTGCGCGTGGTACAGCTCCTCGGTCTGAGCGAACTGCTTTCCGTAGTGCACGTCGGTGGCGGCCTTCGGGTCCTTCTTCTTCTTGCCACGCACCCCGCGCGGCGGCTGGGGCCGCATCGTCTTGGGCACCTGGTAGTGGTCGAAGCTGTAGCTCCTCGGCATGTGAAATCTCCCCTCGTTGCCCGTGGCGGGCCGTTCGTCCCGAGAAGGTAGGGAGCGGATCCGATGTGAGCCTTCCCGCTCCGGATCCACTCTGGCTCGCTGTTCGGAGAGCAGGCGAACGACCGGGCGATCGCATAGGGTCCGCGCCAATTCCATCGCACTGAAGAGGCCCCTTCCATGCTCGCCCTGACACTCCTGGCCGCGCTCGCCGCCGCCCCCGCCCAGCCCAGCTACGCGCCGAAGGACAGGCCGTACGACGTGGGCCACTACAAGATCGAGTTCACGCTGGGCGAGGACGGCGCCTTCACCAACAAGGTCTCGATCACGCTGAAGGCCAGGCGCGCGCTGACCGAGGTGGAATTCGACGCGGAGAAGCTCAACGTCACGGAAGCCTTGCTCGGCGAGGCGAAGGCGCAGTTCTTCGTGAAGGGAAACACGCTGACCGTGAAGCCGCCGAGGGCGCTCGCCGCGGGCAAGGACGAGACGATCGTCGTCACCGTGTCAGGCAAGGCCACGGTCGAGCAGTCCGGTTTCTTCGTCACCCACAACCCGGACGATCCGGACGGCCCGCCCTACTACTTCACCCACTTCGAGACCGAAGGCGCGCGCCGGTTCTATCCGTGCAACGACCAGCCCTTCGACAAGGCCACGAGCGAGGTCTTCGCCGTCGTCCCCGCGGAGTATCAGGTGCTCTCCAACGGCAAGCTGGAGAAGGACGAGGCGTTCAGCCAGGGCGGGGTCA